>NZ_JBFUIA010000005.1:0-265582 GCF_056402115.1 Mucilaginibacter sp. P4_C11
CCTGCAAACGGAGTGACACTTTTTAATGTCTTGCAACTCAAAACATTCTCCGTTTTTTAAATCGCGATCTATACTTTATTTAGCTTAATGCAATCATAAGTTCAGCGTCCCTAAAACGTGCCCATAAATATTATGGATTAGGGTTGCTTTTTATTTACTGTCCATTCGGCCATTTGAAAATCGCGACTGCCGTTATTTGCCTTAATGCTTAACCTGTAAAATTTGTAGGGTACATTGTTATTGAAATGATATAATTTACGCTGGGCACGGCCAGAAAACAACTCGCCTGTGCGCGAATGTAAGTTTATCCACTTTATCCCATCTTCGGAGCCCTGTAATATCCACGTTTTAGGATCCCGATCGGGCGAATCATTACCGCTTACCAAAGTGTACGCTCCTGCAAGGGCAGGAGTTTTAAGCTCATACTTCATCACCAGGTCGCCGGAAAAACCCGATTGGAAAAACTTTGAATTCGGATCGCCGTCAACCACTTTTAAAGAGCCCTCGTTTGAATTAGGACCACCTCCGTTATCGCGCGAAACAGTAAACGTACCGCCAATAGTAGCAAAATAGCTTTCACCAACCTTTGTTCTGTCAAAATTAGGATCGGCTACATTCAATATTATTTCCCGGCTCGACGAAAGCCCCTGCGAGTTTCTTGATGTAAGTACTACGTGGTATATGCCCTCAAATGCATATTTGTGCAGCGGCGACTTTTCTACAGAAGTGCTGTCATCTCCAAATTGCCATAATAACTCTTTGTAATTGGTTGAGGTGTTGGTAAACTGATATTTCAAAAAATCAACACTATCGGCCTTCGCCGCCGTAAAACCTGTTAATGGCACAGGTTCTTCAACTACGGTAGTATCTACCGGTTTATCCTTTTTACATCCTACCGACATCATTACTATGAGTATAAGTGCTGATATTATGCTAAATAACTTTTTCATTTGCCTTTTTATTAATCGTTATAAATGATTATTGTGCCGGAAATAATTGGCTTTTGGGTACAATTCGCCTTCCGTTGATGCCTGCCGACGGCACTTCATATTCAAGCCTGGCCTGTTGGCCGCCAACATTTTCACGATGGTCTGCTTCTATCTTGTATCGCTTTCCACGTTCGAGAGTCACTTTGGCAAATCTGCTTGGCAGATCCCACTGGGTGGTAAAATCGTCGATAACCGCTTTACCGTCAATAAACAACCTGGCACCGTCGTCCCAACGTGTTTGATAAAAAATATACTCGCCACGAACCGGGGCTAAAAACTCACCGGTCCATCTGGATGAATAATTATCGTTGCTAACAATGGATGAGGGTAACCAATCGCCGCCAAAATCAATAGTTTCGTCTATCCTTACCAGGGATGGTGCCCTGCCATCAAAATCGAGTTGCTGATTGTTCGAAAAATATTCGGCTTTTAGGCCGGTGCCATTGCCGGTTATGTATGAATTGTTGTCGAGATTAACCGTGGGCTCCACCAAAACAATTATTTTGCTGCTTGTTGGGTGTAAAATATGCCTTGTTGGTGCGCTTAGGCTTATTGCAAATGCAAATTTTTTGTTTGCAACAATATTGGCATCAAAAACCGGCCACCCTATCTGTAAACGTATTTGAGCCGTATTTGAATTGGAATTTACCCGGATTAAAGTATCTATAGTAAAATTGGCCGGGCTTAAGTTGATGGCATTAGCCGGTAATACTTTGCTGCTCACAAGCTTGTTAATGGTATCTGTATTTAGCTTTACGTGTACATTAAATGCAGTACCAGCCTGACCAGACAGGTTGACAATTAATGGTATAGTAATGCCGGCAGGAGAAGTAGTGTAATTCTTCTTATAATCAACACTCATAATTGTGCCACCATTTACAATTGACAGGTAATGGATATCTTTTTCGGCTATCAGCTGTTTGGTATTAAGCACAACCATGATATTTGATTTAGACGCTTTAACCACGTTGCCTTTTCCGGGATCGGTAAGTTTAAAAGCAAATGCTACGTCTTTACCATAATTAGCCTCAAGTGTTGTAAGCCTTACTGTTGCAACTCCTGTAGCGGTATCGGCACCATAGGATACATTAATTACACTTGGATAATCAATAGCGCCGTTAGGTAGTACTACCGTATTTTTTAAAGTGCCATTAGCTATTAATTGATTAACGGTATCGCTATTAAGGGTGATACCTACCTGGAACGCTTTAGTTGCCGCCGCAGACAGCGATATTTTAAACGGAACTTTTACTGTTTCGTTATCCTTTGTTACCCCCGCAACAACAACACCATCACCAGAAATACTTACGGCATTATTTTTAATTAAACCTACGTCGTCAAGGTTATTATGCTTACAAGAAACAGTTACAAGGGTTATCCCAAGCAGTATACTGTATATATAATTTTTCATCATCAATTAATTTATTGTGTATTAATTTTACTGATCTAACCAAACTCTGCCATCAAGGCCCCAGCTTTGCCTGTTAGGAATCCTGAACCAGTTTATTATTTGTGCAGGTATATCTGTTGTTTGCGGCACAAATACTGCAAGTGCTTCGGCCGGCGGCGGGCATATCAGGTCGTTAAAATCTTCCCACTTATAATCTCCCTTTAATTGAAAATCACGGGCCTGCGGGCCAACATCTTTCAATTTGTCGCCCTGTCCATCGGTTCCTGGCCAGTAGGCCGCAAGAAAACTGTAATAAGGGTGTCCTTCTGAAATAGACGTTTCGCAAGCGTAATTGCCAATTACGGCATCTGGTACATCCACTTTAAAAAACCTGATATCGCTTACATATACATTTGGTGTACCATGCCCGTTACCATTTAAAAAGCCCAATTTCAACGGGTCATTATTATCAAGGCTTCCCGACCCCGTAATTTCCATTTCGTTATTAAAATTACCGTCGGTATACGTTCTGATAAAGCGTTTACCTGCACGGATCTCGCATTTAACAGATAGGTTATGCCATCTGCCTTTCTGCAAATCAGCTCCCCTGCATTGCCTGTAATCACCATCTTTTGTACCTCTCATTTCAAAATACCAATAGGCGTCTTCCAGGTAAATAACCCAGCCTACACTTGGGTGCCCACTTGACCACTCGTGTCTTTTACCCAATATGCTTGGCCAAAAAAACTTATCCTCATTTTTTTTAACCTTTAGCTCAATTGTAAATTTGGTAGTATCACCAAGATTAAACACATCTGCCGTATCAATTTCTGCCCTTACCGATTCGCCGTACAACCTCACTGTTTTACCTAAATAACGGTTTCCGGTAAACGGTTTTCCAATTACGCGTTGCTTGTACCTTGAACTGTAATAGATAGTAAAGGTATTTGCCGCTGTGTTGCTAAAAACCGTGTTGTCGTTTTGATTTGCCGGTATGGTAAACTTGCCACCACCGCTTGATGCTATAACTACCAGCCATTCTTCATTCTGATAATTCTTCCGTTTTTTGAGTGCATCCATTATAGTACCTACATAGCCATCAAACTTTTCAATAGCAGCCTTATATTGGGGTGCCGAGTTATCATAACCGTATTTGGCCCCTGCCTCGTCTATATCATTAAAATGCCCCAAAATCAGGCTTGCGGTATCGGTGTTGATATTGTTTACAACAGCTGTTTTAATCTGCTCATCTGTATCAAATAACTCGCTTACCGCAGTCCCTTTGGTGAAATTATTTTTAAAGATTGCAGAAGACGAAAACGCTACCATTTTGGCGGTAGGTTTTTCGTCCTTTATTCTTTGAAGCACAACCGGGTAGTTGGCCAAATTCGCCCCGGTTAAATTATCGTTTAAAACCAGGTGCTTTTCTTTTTTTACCCCAGTTAACATGTTGGCCCAATTGCTAACATCCCTGGTTGAATCAGGATCGCTTAATGCTACCCAGCTGTAAATGGAATTTGGCAATAAGGCTTTAATATTAGGCACATTAGCACTGTTTACAGATGCACCTCTTGCCCCATCAACAATCAAATACAATACTTTGCGTTGGCCGTATGATACGCTGGTGGTATCGCTATAATTTTTATCAGGCAACGCCTTTAAAAAATCTTTATTACAGGATATTACCGCAATGGCCAGTATGGAACACATTATTCCAAACACTATTCCCTGGTATTTTTTCTTCTGCCCCATCTTTTTATAGTTATAATTTCTTTTTTAATTTATTCAATGGTTACCCGTATAATGTTATTTACCGGCTGGTTATCAAACCTGTCGAACCCACCTATCAGGTATAACGCCCTTTTTCCATCGGCTGATTTTGTTTCAATTATATCTGACAGACCACCCGAAAACGGACCAGTAGTGTTATAATTACCTGCAAGGTCGCCTTTGGAGTTAAGTACCATGAATCCGTTGCGCGTTACCTTATTATATTTTTTAAAACCGCCGCTAACTACTATTAAGCCGTCATCCAGCTGCCTTGCAAAGGCCGGGTAGCCGCCCTCAAATACTTTTGGCGCAAATGACTCATCAAGGCTACCGTCCTGGTTTAGTAATGCCATACTTATTACAGGTTTACCGTTATATGTTCTGAACACCCCGGTAATGAGATATTTTTTTGTAACGGTGTTATAGGTTAATGATGAGATGCTGTTATCGGCCCCCAAGCCTGCTTTAAATGTGTTATCGATTCCACCATCGGCATTTAACCTTACAACACGCCCTGCCGGGGTTTGGTCAAACGTTGTAAAGCTTCCAAAAACCACAAGTTTCTCTGCCAGTGCGGCATCTGTATGCATATATGAATCTATGGGGCCGTTTGCCGCCGGCAGGCCTTTATTGGCAGCCACATTAAAACGGAACGTTTTATCTAATGAGCCATCCAGGTTAAAGCGCAGCACTTGCCTTATCTCGGTACTATCCACAATTACCGTATCTTTTGTAAAGTCGTGATTGGGTTTTTTATAGGTGCGGTGTACATAGTACCTGAAGTTTCCGGTTGCCAGTATCTTATTTTGATGGTTATACACCCTGTTTATAAACTCGTTTGTACCGCCATTAAATTTTGGAAAATACTTGGTGGTATCCCTCGAGGTATCTTTTTGTGTAGGCCTCCGGTATACTTTTAAACCTATAGTATCAACACTGCCGTCGACGCCCAAACTTGTTATGTTACTAATATTATCTGTCCGTTGATTATATCCGCTAAAGCCGCCCGCAATAATAAACTTCGAGTTTATCTGCATAACCCTGGCTAAAGCTCCGTTGGCAGCCTTACCCGTCCTGAAGGTACGGTCAAACTCGCCATCGGATGATGTTCTTACAATCCGGTTAAGCGGGGTAATGATTCCCTTGTTATCATAATTGGTAAACCGGCCTATTACCAGATTTCTGCCATCGGCCAATGGAAATATCTGACTCACAAAATTGTTTGCACCCAACGTAGCCCTGAAGGAAGGATCGATGTTAATAAGTCCGTTTACCTTAAACAACGGCCCCAACACCAGCTGATCATCTATAGCTATAGAAGTGATACCACTGCTTCCAAACGGCGGAACTTTTACTTTAATGCCCGCTGCCGTAACCTCGGTAATTTGCCCTTCCTCGCCGTTAAACATAAATTTCAGTTTATCCTTATAAGGCAGCAATCCGGTTGCTTTAAAAGTAATTTCGGCACCTACTGCGCCCGATGTTGGGCTGGGTAACGCATCGCGGCTAAGGGAAACGCCCAACGGTGGCTTGCCATCGCCATAGGGGGCTTCAAAGGTCTCCTTAGTCTTCTTGCAGCTTTGTATAACTAAGGCTGCCATGGCAAATATTATTATGTATCTGATTTTTTTCATATGTCAATTCGTTATTGATCAAACATCAACGCAAATATTTTAATTGGATGAATGAAGCCCTGTATTATAAACATCAGTGAAGAAATCGTTTCTATCGAACCCAAAGTATGCCCCGTTATACTGCAACGTATGCACCACCCCATTTTTTGGTTTAATATCTGATGACGATATGTATGTTCGGAAAACCGCGTTTTCGGCATTGTTTATATCAAGCACATAGCTGATGATGAGACTGCGCGGCCCTATGTATCTAACCTTGTTTGCATCGCCATAAATAACCCCGATGTTGGATACGTCGCCACTGTATGAATAATACAATGCGCCGGGGTATTGATTCTGAAGATCCAAGTCAATCTGCGGGTAATCTTTAAGCCGGTTGATGCCTTTAAACATGTAGCGTTGCAGGTATTTACGCCATATTAACGAATCGATATCTGCTAACCTTTTCACTGTATCGCGCCCTACATCAAACAGAAACTGGTTTAACGAGCCCGAAGTTTTGGCATTGCCGATAGTTCTTTTTATAACATCATCGTCAGGGGCAAAAAAGGTAAAATCAGTCTGGTGAAAAGTGTTCTCAAGCCCTGCCAACTTCACAATTTGCGCAATGGTATCAAACGGGGCCGCTTTTGCCTGTAAATACTGAAACATGTCTCCGGGATAATCGGCATTAGCTTTGCCTCCATCCCTGTAGTATTCATCCCGTTTACACCCGGTAAGTACCAATAATAAACCAGCACAAACAATAATTATATTTCTCATAATTGTTATCATTATTCTTTTAACTATGTTTTAATTACCACCGTTTACCCAATAGGCATTTAGTGTCATGAAAGGGTTATTGGTTAATGCATCGCTGCTGATAGGCCATGTCCAGGCGCCCCTGTTAAATTTATCTAAGGTTAATACATTGTATGACCACTCGCTGCTAAGTATCCTGCGGGTACGTACCAGGTCGAAATAATGATGCCCTTCGCCCATCAATTCGCGAGATCTTTCTAAAAAGATAAAATCCTTCAGATCCTGGCCACCAGAGCCGGAATATTGCGAAGCTTCGGCCCTGTTCCTAACCTTGTTAACCAGTGCTATGGCTTCATTATCCTGCCCCAGTTCGGCCATTGCTTCTGCACATAGTAAAATTTCGCCGGCATACCTAAAAATCATAAAAGTATTATCGGGGTTACTATCTTCTTCGCCTGTTGCAAAGGCATTCTGAGCGAATTTTAACATCATAAACTTTCCGTTATCGGCATATATGTCTTCATTAAACCATATGGTAGCCCGTTTATCTGCTGTTCCGGGATATAGTTTTTGCATATATTCTCCGCGGAAATAAGCAAAGCTTATCCTGTGTGTATACTCTGGTCGTTTGTAGGGATAATGCAAAAACATATCTCCAATGGGCGCTATATTTAAGTTTGCATCACCATAGTTAACGCTTCGATAAAATTCAAACAGGCTTTCGTCCGATCGTCCTTTAATAACCGTGGCCCACTCTGCAATTGGCAATAACCTGTACGCGTTGCTTTTAATAAGCTCCTGCCCCAGGTCAACAGTTTCCTGGTAATACTTAGTGGCATTTGCCTTATCAAAACCGGCATTCCACATATTCATATTCATCATCAGCGCTATGATACTGCCCCTGCTTGCCCGTACTCCTTTTAGGGCAGGGTCCGAATAAGTCCAGGGCATGTTGTCTTTATATATTTTCAGGTCGGCAATGCATTTATTTAAAACCGAAACCATGTTTTCACGGGGTAACGAAGTGGAATGAAAAGCATCGGTATAATAAGGCACATCACCATAAAGCCGTACCATAAAGAAATAAGCCAGCGACCGTATAAAAGCCGCTTCGCCTTTAAATTGGTTTTTCTCGGTGGAGGATACTCCGGGTATGCCTTCGTCCAGTTTCGATATCAGGATATTGGCTCCCTGTACAACCTGGTAATAACCCGTCCAGTTGGTTATCTTATAAAAATTGTAAAAGTTCCATGGCGGGTTACCGTTGATAAGACCCAGCAAATCGTTTCTGCCCAATACTTCAACATACTCGCGGGCCGGGCCCTGGTCTGATTGTGCTTCGTGCATTACCTCGCCAGAGCGGTATTCGCCGGTAGCGCCTATGAAATGAGTTTCGTTGATCTTCCCGAAAAACAGTCGCGAAAGGTCATATATATTGGCAACAACATCCTCTTTTGACCGGTAAAAATTGTTACCCGTTAACTTATCAATAGGCTGAATGTTCAAAAACTTTTTACAGGCAGGTAAACAGAAACTTCCTGTAATTACTAAAATGTATAAAATACTTTTTTTCATGATTTTAAGTTTTATTTACTTGTGTTGAGTTCTAAGTTTAAACCAATATTATAGGTACGCGGTACAGGGTATCCGCTGGAAATATCCCGCCCCAGCGTTGTTACGTTCTCGGGGTTTGGCCCTTTATAGCTTGAAAACGTAGTAAGATTATTGGTTGAGAAATATACCCTAAGGTTGTTAAAACCAATCTTGCGGATTAGTTTGCGATCAAACGAGTACGACAGCGTTACGTTATTTATTTTAAAATACGATCCATCCTCGGCCCATAATGTTTGATCGGGCCTTAAAGGCTGTATCTGGTTATAGGTGGAAAACGAATAAGGATTTGGGTAAACCGTATGATCGCCGGGCTTCCTCCAGATATCCATATTACTTAATGGCACAACAGCCAATAAATCATAAGGATTACGGGATATGGCCAAACGGTCGGCTAATGCATTATTCAGAACAGTTCTTTTGGCGGTAAATGTTGCGTAAATATTAAGGCCAAAGTTTTTGTAGATGATGTTTGTTGATATACCGCCGGTTACCAAAGGCTGCGAATTACCGGTTATTTCATAATCTCTGTCATCTAATATATAATCGCCGTTAACATCTTTAAAAATAGGGTCGCCTGCTTTAAACGGCACCCCGTTTGACGAGTATTTTTTTCCGGTTGCAGGGTTTACAGGTACATCGGCATCTGTTGCATATACACCCTGGTTGATGTGTAAATAGTTTGACAGCGTATTTTGACCTACCCTGAAAACAATGTGCTGCAAATAAGGGCTGTTATCAAACTTAATATACTGACCATTATACTCGGCAGGTAGCTTTAATAAAACATCACGGTTGATGGCGCCGTTCATCGAGATACTCCAGTTAAAATCTTTTGAAATTACCGGCCTTACCGTAAGTGTTAACTCATAACCATAATCGGCAATAGCTACGTCATTGCTCACCCGGCGGTTAAAGCCGGTAGTGTTTGATAAAAACCTATCAAACAATAAATTATCAACCTTTTTATAATAGGTATCAAAGTTTAAATCGACCCGGCTTTGAAACAGCCCGATATCAAATCCTAAATTGTATTGTGTAGTGGTAGTTGGTTTTAATGTAGGATTGGGTATAAAATCATAATTTATACCAATAGTTGGGTTATTGTTAAAGTTACCATTCAGGTTGTAGATACCGTAAATACTTTGCAAGCTACCGGTAGGCACAATATTTTGGCCCCAGGTTAGCCTTATACCTCCATAATTAAGCCAGGACAGGTCTTTAAACCAGTTTTCTTTACTATAATTCCATTTTAAGCCCACCGATGGGTTTTTGGAGTATGGGTTTTCTAATCCGTTTGATGACGTGCCATCTAACCGGTATGAAAGCTCAACAACGTATTTGCGCTGAAAATCATAACTTACCGCACCCGCAAAAGAAGCGATGGTGGCATTTTTGTAATTTGAAAGCACACCACCTCCACGCGAGTAATACGAATCGTAACCTACCGGTCCCTGGAGCTGATCGTTGGGCGTACGCTCTTGCCTGATGATGCCACTTTGACCACCCTGTTTATATATTTCATTAAATAAGTTAACAAATATATTATGGTTGCTACCTAATGTTTTAGCATAAGTAATGGCGTTACGGTTATACAAGGTGTAGTTTCGCCCCTCAAAATCATATACCTGTGCAAACTGGGAATTGGCCGCAGCCGGCGTAAATGTCGATTCGGCATCGGAGGTATAATCATAACTGATGCTTGATGATAAAGCAAGCCCGGGGATAAACTCGTACCGGCCGTCTACGTTGGCCCGTATGTTTCTTGAACTGTTGCTGTTGAGCGTTTTCAACGCCGATGTAACACCGTCTGACGACAGGTAGAACGACGGCGGTGGCAATAACGTTGATGCCTGGCCGTTTGTAGCAACGCCTTGCTGCAACAGCCCCAGGCCATCGCCTTTAGCCTGGCTGCCTACCGAGCCAAATAAGGATCCGAAAAACCTAAACTTGTCGTTTGGTTTAAACTCCATGTTCATGTTCAGGTTATACCTGTCAAATCCGGTGTTTTTTATTACCCCTTTTTCTGAGTAGTAGCCAACGTTTGCCTTGTAGTTGAATTTCTGATCGCCGCCATCTAAAGCCAGGTTATGGCTTTGGTTATAGGTAGTTGCATAAAATATAGACTGCCAGTTGGTTGAGTTATTCCAATAAGCGTTCAAACTATCGGCCAAGAAGCCTGTTAATCCTATTTTTCTTAATTCATCAACCGTTGTGGCATTTGATAATATTTGCTGAATTTTTGCACGGCGCTCATCGTTACCCCCTAATGTTTCGCGCAGTTTTGGCGGCGCGTTAACAAAAAAGTTAGTGGTATAACGCACCCTTGGCACCTTTGAATTGCCGCGTTTGGTGGTAATGATAATTACACCATAGGCACCTCTTGAACCATAAAGAGACGTTGCCTGGGCATCTTTCATGATCTGGATACTCTGGATGTCTTCTACCGGAATCAAAGACAATGGGCTAACCCCGGGGCCCTGGGTTTGGAAACCAAACTCAGCCGCCTTATCGGCATCTAACGGAACCCCGTCGATAATGTACAGCGGAGATGTTGGCTGTAAAAACGATTCGTTACCGCTGCCGCTAACACTAAGGGTTGATAAGCCGCGCACCTGTACCGAGCCCCTGAAGCCCGGCGCACCCGTATTGTTCTGAATGTTTAAGCCGGCAACCTTACCTTGCAGTAACTGTTCAAAACTTGATACCGGGATATCGGCGATATCCTTATTGGTAATAATTGCCGAAGCGCCTGTAGTGGTTTCTTTACTGCGGTTTTGATAACCCACAATAACTATTTCATTAAGCCCTTTTTTGTCTTCGCTTAATGTGATGATAACGTCTTTCTGGTTTTCTTCAACTTTTAACTTTTGCGTAACAAACCCAATAAATGAGAATGAAACTACAGAGTTGACCGGCACCGTAATGGAAAACCTTCCACTGGCATCGGTTTGGCCTATTCCCTTTTTATCTATAGCGATATTTACCCCCACCAGCACCTTGTTTTCGGGCTTATCAAGTACCTTACCAGAAACCGTTATATTTTTTGTTTGCGCATATATATCTGCACTGCAGATTATGCAAACTATTAGTACTACGTAAAATAGTATATGTTTTCTCATTTCAGTGGCTTTAAATGCTATTATTCGTTTTCGAACTTTGGATTATCCTTTCGGAAATGGAAAACTATTTCCCAGTCTCCTTTTCTGTATATGGCAAAATCGATCCCGAAACTTGCCACTACCCTAACACCACCAAAACCAATTCTTGAATACCTGAATTCGGCATGATCACGGGTACCCCCGGGAGCATATATAGTAGGTATTTCAACTAAAGGAATTGGGTAAGCCACATCATACTGCGCGTATGTAAGTGTTTTTTGAAAGTTAAACCCGTGCACTATCTTATCCCATACTGTTTCATTAAAAAAAGCAGGGTTCATCTCTACCGAGTCTTTATTTAAAAATTTAAACCTGAGCGAATTCCCCGTACCACCTGTAAATGGGCGGATATAGACCACCACGTCTTTTTTATCGTCGTTACTTTCAAGTGGTATATCGGTAGTAGCCCCAATAACATTATTTAAAAACGGCCTTATATAATTCCGGCTTAACGGGTTATAAGGTGTTTTTGGGTGCGGGGCCGGGCCGCCTGAGTAAATATTAAAATCGTCAGATGGTTCATAAGGGCGCTCCCGGAAAGGCCTTATCTGGAAATCGCGGATAATGGTATGGCCGCCCGTGTTGGTGATCTTCAGATCAAAAAAACGGGTATCCTGCGGAAAATTTGTACTATCTGCCGGCCTCGGAGCAATTAGTTCATTGGTTGACGATGCCCATAAAATGAATTCGCCGGATGGGAGTACTTCAAATAATGGATGTTCCTGCAATTTTCTTTTGGCTTCAATTTCGGCCAAACTTTTTTCCAGGCCGTTATAAGGGGCTGTCCAAACGTAAGTTGATTTTTTCTGAAAAAGATCTGTTACCGGCCGGCCATCGCCAAAGCGGGCGTTAACAATTTCAAACTTTATGGGCTGTGTTGAATTATCGCCGTTAAAGCCTCCTATCACCGTAGTGCGCCCAATAATTGGTTCAAATATCTTATTGCTGTAATTTACATTTGAGCTTAAATATTCCTTATCATTTGGCAGATTAAATATCTTTTTACAACTGCTTAATACAGCAATAGCAAACAAGAAGAAAATGAACTCTTTTTTAAAATATGTTCGCATCTGTTTATGGTTAATTGTATTAATTCCTTGAATTTTCATCACTTATTTAGCCTTATTAATTGACCATTCAGCTAACTGGAAAAGTCCGCCGTCCCTGAGTTCGGTAATGTCAATGCGGTAAAATTTATAAGCTACTGTATTGGGGCAGCTGAAAACTTTTGTCTGGTACCGTTCTTCAAAAAAGAAATTGCTGCGCCTGTCCAGTTCAACCCAGGTTTGTCCGTCATTTGAGCCCTCATAAGTCCATGCTCTCGGGTCTCTTTCGGGCGCATCGTTTGCCGAAGTAAGCGTGTATACGCCCGATACTGCCGGTGTATTCAGCTCAAATTTGATCCATAACCTGCCTTGTAGCTCTGCCAGGAATTTGGTATGGTCATCTCCGTCAATAACTTTTTTCGATCCTTCGCCATTATCAGGTCCACCATCATTATCTCTTAATACAGATAGCTTACCTCCAATTAATGATATTAGGTTTGGTGGCGGCGGGATAAATGTGAGCCGGGGAACAAACTCATCAAACCCGAAAATATGGTCGGCACTTACCACATGTACTACCCCATTTTTGGTAATGATGTTATTAGATCCTGTTGTGGTTGTTGACCAAAAGCGGATAAATTTGCTCTTTTTGGTATTGCTGAATTCAATTACCTGCGGGCCACCATCTACCAAACCTGATGAGGATGCCCGTGTAACTTTACCATGCATTGGATAACCAAACCGCACGCTTGACAAATCAAGCCCATCCTGTAAGGTTAATGAATCGGTAGTGCGCCTCCCTCTCATAATATAGTACGATGCCATGGTATCCAGCTGTACACCATCAATGTTCGAAAGAAAAAGCGGGTCTTTATCCCCTTGTCTTCTTAAGGTATTCAGGTTATTGATTGCCAGTTGAAAGCTGGGATTTGTAACAGCAAACAGGGTTATATTACTATCGGTTAAGGTTTGCTTTAAGCCCATTCTGTCAATCACTGCTATCAGCGAATCGTAAACACCCGGTTTGCTTTTTAAATATTCATAAGTATTACCGGCAAACACGGGGCTGTTGGTTGCGGTGCTATGGTATCCCCCATCTTTTTTACAGGCAGACAGCAACAGTGCCATAACTACTGATAGCTTTAAGGCACTCATATATTTTTCAAAGTTTTTCATATATGGTCTGATTATTTCCAAAATGGATTTTGAGTTAATAAGTTGTTTTGTGAAATAAGCTTACGGGATATCGGCCAATAAATTCCCTGGGAGTTTATAAGGTTTAAAAAAGCGGGATTATTTTGCTTGATTTTATTATACCTTACCAAATCGTACCATCGTTGCCCCTCGCCCAGTAATTCGCGATGCCGCTCTTCAAATATCAAGTCAACCAACTCGCCGCTATTGATGGTTATAGTGGTTATCCCACGCCTTGTCATTACGTTTATCAACTCGCCTATAGCACCGTTTTGATCACCTAAAACAGCTAATGCTTCGGCACGTAACAAAACAATATCTTCAAGCCTGGTAAAAATCAACGCACTGGTGAAATACCTGAAAGTAGGGTCGGTGGTACCTCCCTGTATAACTTTTATCTTACTGAAAATGGGGTACTTACCATTTATATTGGTAAAATATCTTTCGGACCGTGGCAGCCCAAGTGTATCAACGCTAAAGCGTTCGTCATTTGGCTGATTAAATATTTTTAAAATGGTGTCCTTAGGCATATAGATATCAGGAACCTTTTTATTTAAAACAGGTTCGGCCAGGGTCAACTCCTCTATATGGCCAGTTCCAGATCCATCAATATGCCCCCAATCGGAGTTGAAACCAAACATCTGACTGGTGTTTTTATTAAAAAAGAATCCGTTTGATTTGGTCAGGTCTTCGGTATTCTGGAAGCCTATGCCACTTTTGCCATAGTTATCTTCAACAAATTTGGTATAGGTGGCAACATCGGTATAATTGCCTTGCCAGGCCGCCAAATGAGCCAAAACAGCATAAGCCGTATTTTTTGTTGCTAAAGCACCACCCCACCTGGTTCCATCCTCATTGTAATAGTTACCGGGTTGCTGAACATCGCCGCCACTATAAATAAATGGTAAATCGGCTGCGGCTGTTAGCATTTCCTGCTGAGCCCAAACTAATATCTTACCTTGATTTTCACGGGCTTTGTTTTCAAACTTGCCATCGTGAGATGTGATAATAAACGGTACATCGCCCCATATCCTAACCATGTAGAAGTAAGCGAAGGCTCTGAGGAAACGGGCCTGGGCAACATCAACAATCATATTGTTTTCTGTATAGCGCTTATCTGCCGCTTTTACATCGCCAACGCGTTCCAGGAAAATATTGGCTGCATTCACGATGGCATAAAACCTGGTCCAATCGGATAAAGCGTCCACGGTTGGGTAGGATGCATTTAGTTTATTACCGGCAATGGCCTTAAGATCGGGCCTGTTTGGGCTGATAAACTCGCCTGTCCGAACATCTCCATACAACCAATGGCTGTCGTTATCAGCTAATGCGGCACGGGTAAGCGCGTAAACTCCAAGCAAGCCGGCACGGGTATCTTCCAACTTATTCCACATATTCACTTCGGCAACCACCCTTACAGAATTTATATCCAATGTTTTATTACAACCGGTTAAGGCCACAAAAAACAGAAGCGTGATATATAATATCTTTTTCATTTTTGTAATTCGTTTTTCCATGTTATAATTCCATTTTCACTCCTAATGTGTACGTTCTTGGTATTGGCAGTCCGTAGCCTGTATCATACCCGTTATAGTTTACCAGCTCGGGGTCCTGGCCGGTGTAAGGAGTGATTGTAAATACATTATTTACTGATGCATACACATAAAACCGGGTTACGTTTATGCTTTTTTTGCGCAGTGTTTTGGTAAGGTCGTACCCAACTAACACCGTCCTCAATTTCAGGAATGAAGCATTTTCAAGAAATAAATTCTGATCAACACGGTACGGAATTACCGTGCTCCATGGATTATACAAAGGGTACTTACTGTAATCTCCGCGTTTTTCCCAATAAGTGATCTCTTTAACAGAGTTAACATCGCTATTGCCTTCCCTGTTAATAAAATCAAACCGGTTGGCCATTTCCTGGTTAATCAGGTTTCTGCCCAGGTTGAAATAAAAATTGAGGTTTAAGCTCCAGTTACCGTATCTGAAATTATTATCAAAACCACCCGATATTTTGGGCAACGAATGGCCTGTTAATATTTTGTCGTTGTTATCAATAGCATTATCGCCATTCAAATCGCGCCATTTAGGATCGCCGGCCTGCAATGGAATTCCGTTATACTTAGTGGGTTGCCCGTTAACCACCGGTACCTGGTCATTTGAAGTATAAATACCATCGTTCACTAAAAGCCAGTATTGATCAACCGGCTGGCCCACCTTTAAAAGCTTGTCACCAATTATAATTTCATTTAAGCCCCGTGGGAGCGCTTTTAATTTATTGGTATTGTGGTTAAGGTTTAAAGATGATGACCAGCCAAAGTTTTTATGATTGATTATATTGGCTGCTATCGAAACATCTATACCGCTGTTATTTACAGCCATCCCACTTTCTATAGATTGCTTATAACCGTATTCGGCAAAGGCAGGCATGCCAATGAGCTGATTCTTTTCTTCTTTATTGTACCAATCAACAGATAAGTGTAAACGGTTGTTAAGTAAACCGGCATCTACGCCAAGATTAAGCTGATCTGAATACGACCATGGGATGCCGTAGCCAATCCACCCGGTGGAGTATGGCCTGGTTAATACACCAAATGCATTGTAACCAGGTACGGTTAAGTTGCCGGTATAGCCTACCGATGCAGTATACTGCGGGCCCTGTGCATAATTATCATATGCATTCAATCGCCCTAACCGACCTGCGCTAACACGCAATAAAAGGTCATTAATAGTGCTGTTATCCTTCAGCATTTCTTTTTTAATATTCCATGCGGCAGAAACTACAGGCGAATAAAACCAACGGCTTGTTGGCTGAGCATTTGAAGAACCATCAGCGCGTAACGTAACTGATAACAGGTACTTTTCTTTTAGTGTGTAATCTACTTTGCCATAAAACGATACCAGGTTGTCCCTGGTTTTATCCAAAAAGCGGTAGGTTAATTCACGTGGAAAAGCAACGGGAGTTAAATAATTAGGATCGTTGGGATCGGAGTTTAACAGGTTTATTTTGATAAAATCGTTTACACCTTTATATGCATACGCATTGCTGTATTTATAAATGTTCCATTGGGTTGATTGCCCTACCTCCAGTTGAAAATCATTTACTTTGTTTAGGTTAAAAGAATATGTTGCTTTATTATCCAACATTAATCTTTGGTTAAAGCCAAAATAGTTTGATGCATAGCTATTACCCTGTAAAAGTGTACGGGCATAAAACACATCACGATAACCTTCATTATAATCTACACCAAAAGTGGTACTGAAATTGAATTTTCCAAATTCAACGCCAATCCTTGCGTACCCGTCAATAATGTTGGTTTTGTTATTGTCAAAGCCTTTTTGATACTCTTTAAGATAGTTGGCATAATAATCTTTATTGGGTGGTAGGGGGGCGCTCAGGTCCGGGAAGTAATTGATCTGCGCAAACCTGTCGCGTAAATTTTTATTACGGGTACGGTCCAACCTGTTAGCATTTACCATAGTTGAAAACAACAGCCACTTTACGGGTTTCATATTGATGTTAAACATGGCGCTATACCGATTTAGCGCTGTTCCGTCAGCAACCCCTTCATTTTTCATATCGCCTAAAGAAAAGCGAAAATTCGCCCGGTTTGTACCTCCCGAAATGCCGAAGTTGATACCATAAACTAAAGCGTTACGGTAGTAAAGATCGCTCCAGTCGGCTTTTCCGCTATATACATTGTTAAGCGAATCGCTTAAATAAATAGGGTAATTTTCATCATCAGAATATCGGCCGTTGGTAGTATACTGGTCGTAAAACCTTTGTCTGAAAGCGTTTTCGTACTTACCGTTTATGGTTGTTACCTGCGGCCGTTGCGCCAATCCGATATACGAATCGAAAGTGATGCTTCTTGAGGCGCCAGGCGTTTTTGAAGATAAAACAATTACTCCGTTTACAGCCCTTGGGCCATAAACCGCAGTAGCCGCCAAATCCTTCAGTACTTCTATCGACGCAATATTGTTCATATCAATACCGGCAAATATGTTAGTAGCAGGGCCGGGCCTGTTAAACTCATATTGCTGAATATCAAATGCAAACGGGTGTTCGGTTATTATCGGAATACCATCAAGTACCACAAGCGGCTGTGATTGATAAACTTCCCTTTGCGACAACAAGGGCATTGGCGCGCCCCTGATAAACATGTTTTGTACAGAACCGGGCTCGCCCGAAGGCTCCTGAACATATAGCCCGGCGAATTTCCCTTTTAAAAGTTGTTGTAATGAAACTGCCGGAAATAAGGATAATTCAAAAGGTTTTTTAGTAACGCTATCTGCAAAAACGTTATAAATAGTACGCTTTTTTATAAAGTTGGCACTATCCTTTAACAACGAGTCTTTTACAGTTGTATCGCGACGAACTGTGGTGTCATTGTTAAACACAATATAGTTGATTTTGCTGCTCTCTCCCCTATTATCTTTAGCTAAGCAAGTAAGTGCATTTGTAGTAATTGCTGAAAAAACTACAAAGCACAGCCATAAGTATCGCATAATTAATGGATAATTTGATTAATGGATATAAAAATTGATTTTGTAAAGGATTACACCTTCACGAAGACAGTATGCTGCTTAAGCATCTGAGGCATTTGCCAGGAAGAGTGATGTTGAGTAAGGTTTGTGAGCATAGATTTTAGTTTAAGTATTTACTGAGTTAATTGCAGGCAGGCAGGAATAAATATCCAGGACTAAATCCTAACATTTTAGATTATTACAAATTGTTTTGGGACTGATCGCCGGTAGCCGGCAGCAATAATTGACCATAGCCACCATGGCCATAATAGCATTTTGTTTTGTATTCATAATTTGGTAAATGTTAGTTAAATACAGGCCGTTAATTTTTAATTACTTTAAGCCGGTATTGTATTATTATAATTGTGAAATAAAAATAGGAAAAAAATGAAGTAACTTTTCGCCACAGTTCAAATTGATACGATTTGACGAAATGTTGATACGATTTGTTGCAGGTTGATTAATTCACAGGACAATATTGCAAAACCATTTAGCGTTTTGTTTTAAAACAATAAGCATAAGCCCTACAATACCCTATTTATAAGTTGGTTATACTTAGTAAAAGCTACTTCCATTTGCTATTATACTTATATAACGTTATAGCAATACAGATTTTTGCGTAAAAATTAATTCTACACTATTCCGTAATTGATACGGACTGGCATCTTAAGCGATGAAACCAACTATATTGGAAAACGAATTTTTGAAAGTAGAAAAAAAAATAAAGGGTATGCTGATAAAAATGCAAACATGAAGGTATTTAATCCCATAATGACTGCCATAGATAAGTGAAACAGAACTCCTAAGCCCAACCATATAAAACATACGGGCTGTGGGAACAAAAATAACATTGGGAAAGTGCACTCCCAAATTATGATCAGCCAGCATAAAAATAATGCGGTCGGTTTATATTTTAAAACAAACTGCATTTCGGGTTTGCCATATATAACCGTCGCTATTACTTTGTTAACCGCGCTGCCATTCCTCCAGGTACCTGATTTTAGTTTATATATACCCGATATGAAATAAGATAGCGTAAGTTGCGCTACAATAAAACCCGGCCCAACCCATCGTAAAATTGATGTTTTGTCAATAACATAGTACGATGCCAAGCCTAACAATGCTATCAATATAACCTCATCCGCCCCATCCCGCCCATGTGTGTGTCTTAAGTTGAGTAAGCATGATATAAAAAAAAGCATAAAAAGGCAGCCGCTTATTAATAAACGGTTTTCGCTAATAATCATAACCAATACAGCAAGTAACAACCGTAAAATAATTATCGATGTAAATTTGTTGCCGTCGAAAATGCAATTTAAAATCCTGGCGCGCCATCCCGAGTATAACCATCCTTCGCCTGCGCCAGAAATTTCCCACGAAAAAAACGTATCTCTACTAAACCGCCGTTTGTAAATCAGATACAAATATTCTACACTCATGAATACTATGGTAAAGGCGACGCAGATTGTGGTCAACATAACTGCGCCGCCTTCAGTAATACCAATAAGTTTATCAAAGCCTATAAACATTACGATAACTGATGTGTGTTTGAAATGAAAACATGGGAAAGCTTGTCCGATTGCGATGGTACCTTCCTGGCAATGGTAAATTGAACAAGTTCCCCCAACTCTCTCCCGCACAAATTATTTACATGGTTTAATATCAGTAAATAAGGCACTCCGAACAACATTTCTTCCCCAGATTCGCCAGGTTGTGTCAAGATCAACTGGCAAAGATCAAAAAAAGCTTTTCTGTGCCGCCTGTTCGGGTTCCATATAAAACTGTACCATGCTCTTTTTTTGCCAAATTCAGCTAATCGCCAGGGAGATTGAAAGTCGTCTGAAAACACCCTGAAAAAAAGGTAAAAATCTGTGCCATTAGGTTCGGGGGCAAAAAACGTCCATGTTGGAACGAGTGTAAGCTTGTCTGTCCTATCTATCCATTTTTGGGCAAAAGGTAAATATTTCATTATAGATATAATAAAATACAAGGCTAAAACAAACCCTAATAAAATACCCGGAATTTCATTCATCACAAAGGATTAAATTTTTGCTGTACGTGATATAATTTCCTGACGAGCCGCAACAAGTTCTTTAACGGTTGGATTTGCGCTTTTAAATGTAGCAGCTGGTATCTCGGTTGTTGTTTGTTCCTGATACCATTTAAGACAGCGACGTCCTATAATAGTAGCAACACCGGCAACCAAGATACCAGGTGTTATGCCAACAGTTACTATTGCAGGAGTCGCGAATACAACATCATCACCGCCTACTTTTCCAAACTTCATGGACGACCTATCCATTGGGATGTCAACAGCTTGCTTTTCTAATTCAGATAACTGTGGCTGATGGAGAACAACCATAACTTTTGGTTCAACTTTTAACTCATCATCTGAGTAAACAGTGTACTTAAAATTATCCGCGTCAAATTGCCCACCTGAAAAAGCAAAAAGCACCTTGGTAAACGCTACACCTTTAACAGTAAATAAATTTATCGCAATTGTTTTGGTTCCGTAGTTCAGGTCGACAATAAAAGGAGCAGTTTGTAAAGCAGCTAATGCTTGATCATCAGACAGCTTAGTTAGCTTATTAACTTCCAATTTGTTTTCATAAGCCAAATCGTTTATCTTTTCAGTATCTGTTGAAGCAATGGCTTGTTCTAACTGATCATAAAAAGCTGAATCACCATTGGCTACAATTACTACTCCGCTACCGGGTAATAATAGTTCTGTAGACGGGCCACTTAGCGTATAAACTTTAGCGGTCCTTGTAGTTTCTAATTTGTTTTCGCGGCTTAAAGCAGCATTTGAGTTTAATTCCATTGGTAAAATGTTTTGTGAATAACTAATTTCTTTTAAGGCAAATAAAAAGAAGAAACACAAAAAAAACTTTCGAATTCATTGCAAATTCTTTCGAATTTGTTCCCTATTTACCCAATAAGAAATTTATTAAACATCTATAGATAACTTTTACAGATCAGACCACCACAGTGTTACCTGGCGTAAAACCAAAATGGCGAGAGAAGGCGGCCGAAAAACTGGCAGGGCTGCCAAAGCCAACCAATAAGCCAGATTGGATAGGGTTGCTCTACATTGTTCTTACGGCTCATGCGTGTATTGCAAGCTAACAATGCGGATCAGTTAGCCGGGGGAACTGCCCAATAAGGTAGTGGTAATGAAGTAACCGGTCAGATCTCCCTTAAAGGTGATTAAGGTTATGTAAGAGTAGTTAAGTGCCCGAAGCGACTTAATTCATCCACATTTCCGATGAAATCAAAAACTAAAATTTTGAGTAACATCTGAGTAACAAAAGTCGGAAAAACAGGGGCAATTATCCAAGGATTTGGACAAGAAGAATTAACATAACTTATTAACAATGAGAAATTTACTTGTCGTAAGTTTACAGAGTTTTAGGGTATTTGGCAAGCCTATTTGCCGATACAAAACTTACTAAATATATTCTCCAGCAAATCATCCGTAGTGACCACACCGGTAATCTCGCCTAAATAATGTAATGCCTGTTTAATATCCATCGACAAAAAATCGGAGGTAATGCTGCCGTCTATCCCACCCAATACACGAATGAGCGCTTCTTCGGTTTTTTGAAGGGCTTCCAGGTGGCGGATGTTGGTTACCATGGTTTCATCGCCGCTTAGCTGATCTTTAATTGATGAGGAATAGATGCGTTGTTTCAACTCATCGATATGCTGCTTTTCTTTAGCAGATATAATGGTCAGTTTGTCGGCATGTGGCAAAGCCGCTATCTGGGCTTCGGTAAGCAAATCGGCTTTATTGGCTACCAGCAGCATGGAAATTCCTGGCTTTTGCAGGCTTTCAATGTCGCTGTTCAATTCTTCGGTAGTAATTTCGGCAGCATCAAACACATAAACCAACAGGGCCGACTGGCTTATTTTCTCCATCGTGCGCTGCACCCCTATCTGCTCAATAGCATCAGTTGCCTCGCGGATGCCTGCGGTATCTATCAGCCGGAAATTGATGCCCTGGATGTTCAGTACCTCTTCAATAGTATCGCGGGTGGTACCCGGGATATGACTCACGATGGCCCTTTCCTCGTTCAGGAGGGCATTCAATAGCGTGGACTTACCCGCGTTGGGCCGTCCGGCTATAACCGTGTTAACGCCGTTCTTGATGGCATTGCCCAGTTCGAACGACTGGATTAACCTGCCTACTATTTTGGTGATCTCATGGACGAGGTTTTTCAGCTGGTCGCGGTTGGCAAACTCTACATCCTCTTCGGCAAAATCAAGTTCCAGTTCAATTAGTGATGCAAAATTTACCAGTTGCTCGCGCAGGGCCTGTAGCTGGGTACTAAAGCCACCACGCAATTGCTGTAAAGCTACCTGTTGTGATGCTTTGGAATTCGAGGCTATCAAATCGGCAACGGCTTCGGCTTGCGATAAATCGAGCTGCCCGTTCAGGAAAGCCCTGAGGGTAAACTCGCCTGGCTTGGCTGACCGTGCTCCTTTTTTAATGAATAGCTTTATGATAGATTCAATGATATAGCCCGAGGCATGGCAACTGATCTCGACAACATTCTCACGCGTATATGATCGCGGGGCCACAAATAGCGAAGCCAAAACCTCATCCAGCACCAAATCGCCGTCAACAATATGGCCGAAGTGGATGGTATGTGAGGCCTGTTTGGTTAAATCTTTACCCTTCCACACACTGTTGGCAATAGCTATGGCATTCAGCCCCGAAAGGCGGATAACCGCGATAGCGCCAATCCCGTTTGGGGTGGCAAGGGCAACGATGGTATCTTCGGAGTTGTGGGTTATGAGTTGTGAGTTGTGAGTGTCCATAGCTTTATCTGAACCGGAATTTGTAGAATTAAGGAATTGACAGAATTTTAAAATTTGCGCAATTCTAAAAATTCGATGAATTCCGGTTCGGACACAAAAGTAAAACAAAATCCCTTGAACTATGAACCAAAGGCCATGAACTACTTTTCAATGACTTAATGACGCGTAGCAAATGCCCCAATGACTAAAAACCTTAACTTCGCGTAATTATGGTAACATTTTTTGAAGCTTCGCTCGATACTATTTCGGTACATCATGTTGGTAATCCTTTGCAGGATGAGTTGTACGCCTTGTCGGATAGTCCGCTGGAATTGAAGGATGAGATTATTCCTAACGTGCTGATGCAGTATTTTTTAAAACCTTTTGAAAAGGTTAACGAAGTTTATCACCTGACACATAGCAGTGGCGACCTTGCGCTTAACGAGCTGCATAACTTTGCCACCCAGGTGTTTGAGGATCAGGAAAAATTTCACGAAGCATCAGAAAAAATTGCCAAACACCTGTTTAAGGTTACCACCCACCCCAATATTAAAGGCGGCGAGCTGTACGTGGTTTACTTTAACAGCGTACAAATTGAAGGTAACCCACTGGATACCATTGGCATTTTTAAATCGGAAAATAAAGAAACCTACCTGAAAGTTTACCCGGATAAAGGCGGTTTCCAGGTTGATTATGAGCAGGATGCCATTAACATTAACAAGTTGGATAAAGGCGTGCTCATCTTCAATATCGAAAAAGAAAACGGTTATAAAGTGGTGGTGGTTGATAAAACCAACGGCGGCCAGGATGCAGCCGTGTACTGGAAAGACGATTTTTTACAGCTCAAAATCCGTAATGATAGCTTTAACCAAACCAACAATACCCTGGGAATTTACAAAAACTTTGTTACCCAAAAACTCGACGATCAGTTTGAAATGAGCAAGGCCGACAAAATAGACCTGCTTAACCGGTCGATGAAGTACTTTAAAGAAAAGGAAACCTTTGATATGGACGAGTTTGGCAACGAGGTAATAGGCAACCCGGAAGCCATTGAATCGTTCAAAACCTTCAAAAACCAGTACGAACAGGAATTTGACAGTCCAATTGGCAACACGTTCGAGATATCCGGTAATGCAGTCAAAAAACAAGCCCGCGATTATAAAAGTGTTTTAAAGCTGGATAAAAATTTCCACATTTATATCCACGGCGATAAACAACTCATCGAAAAAGGCTTTGACGACGATAAAGCGATGAACTTTTACAAGGTTTATTTTAAGGAAGAAGCGTAGGCTAAATCAATTAGCCGGTGTAAACTCCATTATCGCAGGTGGCTGTTCAATTTTGGGAGCACAGGAACAAGCCTTGTGGAACTTAAGTATTTGCGTCGCCAAGCCCGGATTATGTATAATATCAACTTTCGGGTTGTATATAGAAGGCGAGTTATATATATCATTCAATAGCTTATAAAAACTACTATCCATAAAGCTGGGGATGAATATTAACTCATCTTTTTTGCCTGCAGCATTTATGTAATATAAATATTGAAGTGCACCCGCAAAATGCGAACCTTCTGGCAACTTATTAATTGTCATATATGTCGTTAATTTTTTATTACCATCAAAAACAGCATTTAGTTTATTCACTAATTCCGCAGATAAATGGTAAGTAGTATCACCGATACCTTTATATTTTGTCATTAAATGCACTAAACCATCTGCATTAATTTCCAAAAGATCAACAATATTGATCTTTTGGAAATTATCCGATGCAGGTTCGTAAGAGGACCAAACCAAGCGCTTAAAAACAGGTTTTACGTGTTGCGCATAAAGGTTCATCACACCAAAAATCAGTGCAAACAAAATCGGGATTATTTTTTTTGTGGTCATGATTGGTTTAGCGTAAGTATCGCAAATATAATACACTCGACGCTATCAATCTTAATATGTTGGATAATCGCTACAATTATATCTCAATCTGTTCAAAAGCATAAAAGTGGTTGATTGGGTGAGCGGTTAAATTTGATTGAACTTAATCAACCACTCACCTAATCAACTTAATCAACCATTCACTTATTCAACCACTCACCTAATCAACTTAATCAACCATTCACTTATTCAACCACTCACCTAATCAACTTAACCAACCATTCACCTAATCAACCACTCATCTAACCTATACCGGCTCCACCCTTTTCAAATGCAAATTACTCACCGGCTTAACTACCAACGGTATTTTTTCAATCCGGGTTTCGCTGGTATCTAACCCAAAAGCTTTGGCTTCTGACTGGGCCAGTTTTTTAATGGCGAAGTAGCTGTTCAATATAAATCCTTCGCTCACACTAAACAGGTTATTGTAGCTCAGGAATTTTTCCATAATTACAAACCTGAAATCGGCAGGGATATTGTATTCTTTAAGCGACGCGTATTTACTGGTAATATCAATTTCCTTACGTTTAACCATATCCTCTACCACGTTGCGGAACAGCACATTAACCCGCGGCTGAATCCTGAATCCTAAACGATATTCGATACGGATAACCTTACCCGGCTCAATATGGTCAACACTGTACTCCATAGTATAAGGCTCGTCTGTACGCTCAATATGCACAAACCAATAAATATCGGCACGTTTAGGGCGGCGGCTCATGATAGAGTAAATAATCTTTTCTTCTATCTGTTTGCTGTTATTGGCCTTGGTCAGATAGATTAAATGCGTAGCGTATTTATTTACGGTAGTATCGGCACTAAGCGCATTTAACAGGGGTAATTTTTCTTTAATATCTACAAAATGCAGGAAACGGTTATTAATCTTCCTCGCCCTAAACCAAACGTACATGGTAAATATCAACCCAACCTCAAAACCTACAAAGAATAAACGTTTTAATATTTTAACTGCATTGGTTAAAAAGAAGGAGAACTCAACCGTTAAAAATACGCACAGGATGATGGTTACCAACCACACTGGCCAATGTTTCACATAGCGCATAAAGTAATACATCAAAATAGTAGTACTAAGCATAGCTATGGTAATACTAAAGCCATAGGCGTTAGTCATAGCTGCCGATGTGCGAAAATAAAGTGACACCAGGATACAGCCAACGCAAAGTATCCAGTTAACACTCGGTATATAAATTTGCCCCCGAATGTTTGATGGATATTTGATAGTTATACGTGGCCAAAAGTTCATGCTTACGGCCTCGCTAATCAATGTAAACGAGCCGCTGATGAGGGCCTGACTGGCAATAATGGTAGCAAGTGTTGCTAACGCAATACTTGGGATAAGGAACTGGTGAGGAACAATCTCAAAGAAAGGGTTTACGCCTGTAAAGTCTTTTCCTGGAGCCTGAGATAATACCCAGGCACCCTGCCCAAGATAGTTAAGTACCAATGTAGTCTTTACAAAAATCCAACTGATCTGGATGTTTTTACGACCGCAATGGCCCAGGTCTGAATATAAGGCTTCGGCACCGGTAGTACATAAAAATACGGCACCTAACAACCAAAAACCTTTAGGATGGGTCATCAACAAATGTGCGCCATAATACGGGCTCAACGCCTTAAATATGCTGGGATAGTGCATTACCTGCATAGTACCCAATAAACCCAGCATCATGAACCACATGAGCATTACCGGACCAAAGGCTGCGCCAACAACCTTAGTTCCAAACTGCTGAAAAAAGAAAAGCAGTACCATGATCAAAATTACAATCAGTAAAATAAGGTTATTGCCGGGAACAATAATAGTCGAAAAATAGGGAACCAGGTTTAATCCTTCGATAGCCGATGTAACAGAGATAGGCGGAGTAATAATACCATCTGCAAGTAACGTACCGGCGCCGATAATAGCCGGAATAGCTAACCATTTACCGTAGCGCCTAACCAACGCGTAAAGAGAAAAAATACCGCCTTCGCCCTTATTATCGGCCTGCAATGTTATGAGAATGTATTTAAAAGTTGTTTGCAGGGTTAGTGTCCAAAAAATACAGGAGATGGCCCCTAAAACAAGTTCCTGGTTTACTTTCCCGCCTTCGACCAGCAGGGTTTGAAATACATATAGCGGGGAGGTACCGATATCGCCAAAAATGATACCGAGCGTAACAATCATGCCCGCAAATGTGAGGTGCTTAACGTGTGAGTTCATTTAATAAATAAAAAAATTAGGGGATTGAAAAGGTGACAATACTGTTGCCAGGGATTTTTTTGCAGCCACATTGAATATTGACCGCGGCAACAAAGAAATACTATCACCATAAACTGTTTTTAATAACGAACCCTCGTATTCAAAACATATGCCTACAGGGCGATTAGAAAAACTAAAAATCTGTATTACAGATAATTGAATGGAAAATATATGAATTTATAAAAATCGAAAAACCTATCATTTTGATAGGCTTTATCAGAATGATAGCAAGAAATTAAAATCAGTTAATCAATAAAATCGCACTACCTCAACCGTTATATTGTATTTAACTTTGTATTTTTAAAATAAAAAAGCATGAGTAACCTCCATAAAAAGGTGATATTTAAACACCTCCTGAAAACAATCGTTACCATTGGTCTTTTAACAACCATAACAACGGCTTTTGCCCAAACAAATGACACAGATACTTCTGCAACTATTACTGCAGACGTTAAAAGCAAAATTTTAGCCGAATCAAAAGATGGTGGCAGGTTTGATTTTTGGACGCCTATAAAAGGACATGAATATGATGGCCAAAGGATTCAAACGGGTGCAAGTACAAAAGATAACATTTATGCTACCAACCGGGAAATTGCAGTTATAAAATGGGCATATGCGCTCAGTAAATCAGGCATCAAAAAAAGCGACATCATTGGTTTTTATGAGGAATTGAAAGGCAGAAAGATAAGAAGCGACGAGATAACCTTAATAGATTTTGGGATCAAAAAGGCAGCGAATTAAAATGGGGGCCTAAAACTGCACGCCCCACCGTTCCTCAATGCCCAAACCAAACAGGGCAAAATCATACTTTACCGGATCGAGCGGATCAAATTGTTTAAGGCGTTCTGTTAGTTCAAGGGCAGTTTGCCAGTCGGTTTGTTTGCGGGTGATGAGCAGTAGTTTGCGGGAAACCCTGTCTACATGCAGATCGAGGGGACAAATCAGGTCGGCAGGTTTGATCCGGTTCCAGATGCCAAAATCAACGCCGTTATGATCTTTTCGAACCATCCAGCGCAAAAACATATTCAACCGTTTACAGGTTGATTTTTGTGATGGAGAGGATACGTGTTTTTTGGTGCGATGCGGATAATCGGGTAAGGAAAAGAAATAACTTCGGAATTGATTGAGATGATCTTCAGCCCCCCAACCCCCTAAAGGGGGAGTTTTTTTGTTAGCCGCCCGTTGTTCCCCCTTTAGGGGGTTAGGGGGCATAAATGCGTCCTCAAGCGAATCAAAATTTTCATAATGATACCTGAAAAAGCTGATGAAGTACAATGTATCGATATCGTTAAAAGTGCGGTGCTTAAAGCTCAGCAGCTTCTTAAGATCTGGTTCTTCGTGGTTGATGATAAAATCATAGGGTGCCCCATCCATCAACGTAATAAGTTCTTTACACTTTTTAATGATGGTAACCCGCTGCCCCCAGGCCAGGGTAGCTGCCCAAAAACCCATGATCTCGATATCCTGCTTTTTACTGAACAGGTGCGGTATTACGATAGGATCGTTCTCAATAAACTCCGGGCGGTTGTATTGGGCAACTTTGGATTCCAAAAAAGCCTGAAGCCCCCCAGCCCCCTGAAGGGGGAGTTTTTGATTAGCATCTTTAAACATATTAATAGATAGCGTCGGCATTGGAATTTATCATCATTACAATTTCCTCAAATGAACTGGCAATCTGCTCACCATCTTCTACATTGCCATATTCCTTAAAAATGCCAGGTCTGTTTTTATTAAACCCAATAAAGTGGCTTGCTAAAAGAAAATCACAAAACCATATAAAATTTTTATTTTGGTAAGTATTGTGTTCCTCAATTATCATTTCCAAAGGCCACAATGTAAACATGTGTTCCTGCCAATGTAAGCCCATAAAGCCATTGCAGATTTGATAGAATTCCTTAAACTCGTCAGGAAACTTAAAGTTTAAAATTGACTCAATTTTTTCTATGTCAGAAATGGCAGCCGGAGAGCCCAATTTAACTCCCTCCGACTTCCATTTCGATATAACTTTCTGAATCCAGCTATCCATTCAAAAATCTTGATACTTGATACTAACTACTTGCTACTAAGAAAGCGCTTGTTTCAAATCTTCCAGCAAGTCTTCAATATCCTCTACGCCTACGCTTAAACGCAGCAGGTTATCTACCACGCCGGCTTTTTCGCGTTCGGCTTTGGGGATAGACCCGTGGGTCATGCTTACGGGGTGGTTAATCAGGGACTCTACACCGCCTAATGATTCGGCAAGGGCAAATACTTTGAATGAGGATGCAATGCGGAAGGTCTCCTGCAGGTCGGCATCTTTCAATACGATAGAGATCATGCCGCCAAAATCGCGCATCTGCTTTTTGGCAACTTCGTGATTTGGATGATCGGTAAAGCCCGGCCAGTAAATTTTCTCTACTTTGGGGTGTATTTTCAGGAACTCGGCTACTAAGCGACCGTTTTCGCAATGCGCCTTCATGCGCAGGTGCAGGGTTTTAATGCCCCTAAGCACCAGGAAACTGTCCATTGGGCCAGGTGTGGCACCACAAGCGTTGTAAATAAACCAAAGTCTTTTGTACAGATCCTCGTCGTTCGTCATCAGGGCGCCCATTACAACATCACTATGGCCACCAATGTATTTGGTTACCGAGTGCATTACCAGGTCGGCCCCAAGGTCGATAGGGTTTTGCAGGTATGGCGATGCAAAAGTATTATCTACCACAAACAGCAAATTTTTCTCTTTGGTAATTTTGCCTATGGCCTCAATATCTACGATTTGCATGGTTGGGTTGGTAGGTGTCTCTATCCAAACCAGTTTAGTGTATGAGTTAGTGTACTCGGCAACAATTTCAGGATCTGATAAATCCAGGAAATGGAACTTGATGCCGTAGTGAGCATATATTTTGGTAAAAATCCGGTACGAACCACCATACAGGTCGTTTCCGGTAATCACCTCATCGCCGGGCTGTAATAGTTTCATTACGGCGTCTGTGGCGCCCATTCCGCTTGAAAAAGCCAAACCAAACTCGGCATTTTCCAATGCAGCCAAACAGCCCTCAAGCGCTTTACGGGTTGGGTTTGTACCACGCGAGTATTCATATCCCTTATTATCTCCCGGCGATTTTTGCCAATAGGTAGATGTTTGGTATATCGGCGTCATGATAGCACCGGTAGTTGGATCGGGCTCCTGCCCTGCGTGTATTGCTTTAGTTGCGAATTTCATAAGCCCCCTAACCCCCTGAAGGGGGATTTTTTGATGTGCTTCCTTCCCTAAGAGGAAGCCGGTTTGGTATTTTATCCTTTAGGGAAGGATTATAAATTTAAGCCAGTTATTTTTGATTACCCATAAAGCCGCAAATCAAAAACTCCCCCTTCAGGGGGCTGGGGGGCTAATAAGCCCGTGCAAACAGAACCCTCTGCGTAGACGGTTTACCTGTCAAAATGCACTTACCTTCTTCCTGCTTATTATCCAAAGGTATGCAACGGATTGTCGCTTTAGTTTCCTCTTTTATCTTTTGCTCGGTCTCCGGGGTTCCGTCCCAGTGGGCGCTTATAAACCCTGGTTGTTCATCCAGCATGCGTTTAAACTCCTCGTAGGTATCAACCTCGGTCATGTTTTCGGCACGGAAATCAAAAGCTTTTTTATAGATGTTGTTCTGAATTTCATCTAATAAAGCCTCAATATGTTGGGCCAAACCTTCCTGGTTAACGGTATTCTTGGTTTTGGTATCGCGGCGGGCCAGTTCAACGGTTCCGTTTGTCATATCGCGGCTTCCAATGGCTACACGCAATGGTACGCCCTTCAACTCGTACTCGGCAAATTTTGCTCCCGGGCGGTGGGTATCGCGGTTATCAAACTTCACAGAAATACCTTTGGCCTTTAGTTCTTTCTTTAAAGAATCTACATAAGCCGATATATTGTCCAGCTCTTCCTGGTGCTTGTAAATAGGCACAACCACAACTTGTATAGGCGCCAGTTTTGGCGGCAATACCAGGCCGGCATCGTCGCTGTGGGCCATAATTAAAGCGCCTATCAAGCGCGTTGATACGCCCCATGAGGTTGCCCAAACATGTTCTATCTTATTTTCTTTATTGGTGAACTTTACATCAAAGGCTTTGGCAAAATTCTGCCCCAAAAAGTGCGATGTACCTGCCTGTAAGGCTTTACCATCCTGCATTAAAGCCTCAATACAATAAGTATCTAAAGCCCCTGCAAAACGCTCGTTAGCTGTTTTGCGGCCTTTTACTACTGGCAGTGCCATCCAGTTTTCGGCAAAATCGGCATATACGTTCAGCATTTGCTCGGTTTCAGCTATGGCTTCCTCGGCTGTAGCATGGGCGGTGTGGCCTTCCTGCCATAAAAACTCGCTGGTACGCAAAAACAAACGGGTACGCATTTCCCAGCGCATTACGTTGGCCCATTGGTTAACCAGGATAGGCAAATCGCGGTATGACTGGATCCAGCCTTTATACGTATTCCAGATAATGGTTTCTGATGTTGGGCGAATGATCAGCTCTTCTTCCAGTTTGGCATCCTCATCAACTATAATATTGCCATTACCATCGTTTTTAAGGCGGTAGTGGGTAACAACAGCGCACTCCTTGGCAAAACCATCAACGTGGCTGGCCTCTTTGCTGAAAAAGGATTTGGGTATTAACAGCGGAAAATAGGCATTGCTATGCCCGGTATCTTTAAACATGCCGTCAAGCACGGCCTGTATTTTTTCCCATATAGAATAGCCGTACGGTTTAATGATCATGCAGCCCCTAACCGGCGAATATTCGGCCATGTCAGATTTAATTACTAAGTCGTTAAACCATTGCGAATAATCTTCGTCTTTACTGATAACACCTTTGCTCATATTGATTGGAATAGAATTTTTGACTTTGCAATTATTGTATATTGCGCCCAAATTTATAAATTTAAAACTTATTCGAACCCGAACTTTTACAAACCTGCATATGAAACGGAATATTGCAATAGGAATTTTTCTCATCAGCGCCCTGGCACTGAGTTCCTGCTCCACTCAAAAACTCGCTACCACTGTAAGTAACGACGATGTATACTTTTCGAATGCGAAAGCAGGAGATGAGCCTATTTATGCCGTGCAGCCTGTTTACAACCAAACTGACGCTGATAACCAACAGGTGCAGCAGGAAGATGACGACGATTATTTTTACTATGATGATTATTCGTCGCGTATAAACCGTTTCAGTTATTACTCTCCGTTTAGTTATTATGATAATTTATATTACGGCTACAGCAACCCCTATTACAATGGTGGTTTTAGCTTAGGCTTTAATTATGGCCCTTATGGTTATGGCTACTCGCCTTATGCTTACGGCGGATGGGGCGTTGGCTATGGTTACGGCTATGGCAGTAGCTGGGGCCTTGGTTTAGGATATGGCTACCCCTACGGTTATGGTTACGGCGGTTTCGGTGGCGGTTATGGCTACGGTGGCCTTTATGGCGGCGGTTATGGATACGGCGGCGGTTATGGCCGTGGTGGCTATGCTTCATCCGGTACGCCGCGCCCTGTACGCGGTACCGGCAGTCCGTTTAGCGGCCGTGGTTACACGCCAAGTTCGTTTACCCGTACTGCCCGCCCGGTAGGTGCAGGCTCGCCTACGCGTACCGGTATTGGTTATATACCAGGCGGCCGCGCAAACAGAACAACCGATGGTACCATTACCCGCGGCAATTCAAACAATAGCAATACCAGTTACTCGCGCGATTCGCGCCCTGTAAGGCAGCAAGATACCCGGCCGCAAACCCAAAGTGTTGAACGTTCGTCACCTTCGCCTGCTCCATCGTCATCATCTTCAAGTTCAGGTGGCGGCGGCGGTAACAGTGGCGGCGGCGGTGGTGGCGGCAGACCAGTTAGACCATAATTTTATCAGCTTAAATCTATGAAGATTAAATATTTACTTAGTGTGATTGCTATAGTAGCAATTACTAAAGATAGTTTTGCGCAATATTCGCAGGATGCTATTCGCTTCAGCACCTTTCAAACCGGTTCAACATCGCGCATCAAGGGGATAGGCAACGCGGGTACAGCCATTGGGGGCGATTTAAGCTCGATAAGCGGCAACCCCGCCGGGCTTGGCTTTTTTACACACTCCGAGGCAAGCATTACTCCGGAGTTTGATGGGTCGAAAGTAAATTCAACCTACCTTGGCCAGTTTAATACTGATAGCAAAAGCAACCTGAATTTCAGCAACGCCTCGGTTGTAATTTACCAGCGGCTGAGCACGCCAAAAGGCCGTGACAAAACCAAAGGGTGGCTAAGCATCAACTACGGTGCAGCTTATAGCCGTACCAACAATTTTTATGAAAACATTACTTATGGCGGCAAAAACCCAACTAACTCCATAGGCGACTATTACGCAGGCATTGCCAACGCCAATGGGCAGGTAAGCGATGGCGGGTTGGATGACTGGGCGTATCAGCAAAACCTGATAGATAGCTATGCCACAACCGGCGGCGGCAGCGAGTATCGCAGAAATGCATTTGGCACCGTAAATCAATTAAGCAATACCATCCGCACAGGCGGGCAATCGGAAGTTAACCTGGCATTTGGCGCAAACTACAGCAACAAGCTATATTTTGGATTAGGCGTTTCTTTTTCCGACATCCGCTACAACTCTTATAACGTGTTTAATGAAACAGGTACAGCCAATATATTAGTTAATAACGTGGGCACAAATGTTGGCTTTAACTCCAATTTTATACAGGACCAGGTTACCAAAGGCTCTGGCGCCAATGTTAAGCTGGGGGTAATTTACAAACCCGTTAACGCGCTGCGTTTAGGCTTTACCTTTACCTCGCCTACCTATTACACCATTGACGACTCCTACTCTGAAGGCCTGAATACAAACTTTGCCAATAACAGCAGCTTTAAAAACGGCCCTGTAGAGTATCCATTATCCTATAATATGCGCACCCCGTTAAAATTAACAGGCGGCGCAGCCATTTTTATAGGCAAATACGGTTTCATATCCGGCGATGTAGATTATATTGACTACACAACAACCCACATCAGCAGTAACGACAGTTATAGCGCCGATTTTGACAACGGCAACATAAAAGCCCTTTACCGCTCAACTATAAACGCGCACATCGGCGCCGAAGCACGCCTTAACAGCATGTTTTACCTGCGTGGCGGTTACGGCATACAGGGCAGTCCGTTGAAAACTAACGGCAGCGATATTAAAACCGTAAGCGGTGGTATTGGAGTACGCTTTGGTAGCTATTACGTTGATGCCACCTATGCGCACTTAAGCGGCAACCAAACAGTTTATCCATATGAAATAGGTACAGGCAGCCCCGGAGCCGATTTGAAAAAGACCAACAATAACGCATTCCTGACATTGGGTTACGCGTTTTAAAAAGTTGATGATATAGTAAAAAAGCCGCCTGCATTTATAAATGCAGGCGGCTTTTTCATTTGCAGAATTTGTTTATAAATAAAAAAACTGTCCTTGGTTCATGCCCCCATCACGTTTTGGGATTTATATAATCATTTGGTTGAACGCCGGCTACGACTCACCCGGCGAGGCTACGCCCGCCACCCTCTCTCCGGCTACGCCGCAAAGAGGGTCTTGGAATTTATATTTACAAATAGCTGATTATAAAATAATTACCTTCAAAAACCCTCTTTCCACCGCAGGTGAAGAGAGGGTGGTCGGGCGTAGCCTCGACCGGGTGAGTCGTAGCCGCCATGCGATAAACATCATCGTCCCATCATTACATGTATGAAAACTTTAATACCGAATTCAGACTACCTCTAAGCTCTCGTTTCCCGGTATGTTATTTCTGAACAAAGAAATTATATGTTCCTGAATCGGAGATATTGCCGTTGGCATCTATGGTAACTACACGCCAGTAATAAGTGGTATTTGCTCCTACCGTTACATCATTAACAAAAGTATCTGTAATATGGTTCCTGAACAAATCAGGGTTGCCCGATGGACCAAAATACACGTCGTAAGCTACAATGTTTGAACTTACCGAGCTTCCTTTCCACGTAAGGTTTACTTTGGTTGTACCAGCGCTTAAAACGGCGCCAAATGCAGGTGCTGTAATTTCTGCAGGAAAGGGTGCATAAGTTACAACTCCTGGCCCGGCGTTGTAAAATTTCCAGGTATCACTTTTGGTTACAACCGATGATTTATTTGATTTAGAATCGATGTACCACGAATAAGGAGTATTGCGGAGCAATTTTACCGTTGCACTTGTTGCTGACGTGGTTTGTGTTGTTGCCGCTTTAGTTAAAAGGTTTGTTATCGTTAAATCGTACTGGTTTGTATTTGAAGATGCGTTCCATGAAAAAGAAACCGAGCTTTCTGTGGCAGATAGTACTGTACCTGTAAGGCATGGCTGATCTTTTAGCGGCGCAGATAAAGTTGCTATGCCCGGCGCAGGCGCGGGCGCTTTTTTTCCGCACGATACGATAACCAATATTGCTACTACACTTAAAATACGCTTCATCATTTTTTTACAATTTTATAGCCGGATTTATTGTTATCCAGGTTTAAATTAAGGTAATACACCCCATTTGGCAGGGCCGACATATCAAGCTGCATTACTCCCGATTGATTGGTGTATTTGTTATTCAACACGGTTTTGCCGCTCATGGTATTAATCACGTTAACCCCCACGTTACTAATGGTTTGATTACCAATATTAACATTAAGTACATTTTGAAACGGATTGGGGAATGGTACAACCTTATCGGCAACTATAATAACTTTTTCAATTACGCCCTGGCATAGGTTATCTGTTGTTATGCTGAGTTTATTGTAACCGGCAGATAGCGGAAGGCTAATCTCATTTTGTGTAGTATTATACGTTACGCTGTTTAATACTATCTTAAACGATGTACCGCCATCCAGTTGCAAGTTCAAATTATTAAGCTTTGGATCGACGGTTGAGTAAACCGACAGATCCTTAGGCTCGGTAACCTTTACCTGGAAGCACTGGCTGAAAATTTCGCCGTCAACCGAAAAACAGATACTGTACTCGCCCGGCGACAGGTTGTTCACCGTTAATGAATCGGTAAAGGAGTAAGATTTGTTCAGCCCGTTTCCTGTTAATGCCGCGTTATATTTAAGCTTTTGCAATGCCGCTATGTGGATGAGCCCATTGTTACTTCCCTTACAGGTTGCACTTACAACGCTGATGTTGAAATTATTGGGCGGTAGCTGCAACTGTGTTAAAACACTGATATATAAGGAATAAGTAGTGTAATTATTTGCAGTGATGGCAACCGTATAAGCCCCTGTTTTGGTAGCGACATAGGAATTAGTTGTTGCGCCGGTTATCTCCTTCCCGTCAACCGCCCATTGGTAGGTATAACCGGTTGATGGCGAAGCCGACAGCGTAACACTACCACCCTTAACAATAGTTGTTGACCCAGTGGCCGTAATTACAGGCACGGGTGCCACAATCAGCTTACCGGCCACATAATTGAATGTGTAATTTTTTGCACTGGCCCCTGTCGCCGTTATGGGGTAAGTCCCCGCTGCCGAATTTTTGGTTGCCGTGGTACTAATTACAGGCCTGGTAATAATTACAGTGGTATCCTGCCCATAAACAAATCCCTTATAACCAACCGTTAAAGCCGGATTATCTTTCAGGATGGTTTTTATTTTGTCATCGGCAGTAACCGTTAAAACCGCTTTATTAACTGTTAAGGGCTGGCTAACAGGTACAGCAGCCGTATAGTTAACATTGCCATCCTGGTTGGCCGTTATGGTAGTTGTACCCGCAGCCTTAATGTGTATTTTATCTTTAACAATGGTTGCCACGGTTGTATCACTGCTGCTGTAACGTATCTTGATCACGGTATCGGTGCTTGTGGCAAGCGGGCTATAATCAACAGCACCGTAGGTAACAGCCTGCAGCTTATTAAACGTAATAGTTTGCGAGCCGATGCCTACCGTAATATTCACCTTTGCACTTGACGAACCAGAGCCGTTATATGCAGTAACAGTATAATCTTTAGCAGGCGATATAGATAAAGGTATACCACTAATTACACCCGTACTGTCAATACTAAGGCCCAATGGTAAACGCGGGCTTACAGTATAACCGTTAACTGCAACTTTTCTGATCCTGTCATTACCCTGGTCGGCAACCAACAGGTTATTTTTACCATCAAACGTTAAACCCATGCTGCCCCTGTAGCTGCTTAAAGTATCGGTAGCATCATTAAAAGTTTTGTATGATCCGCCCGAAAATGGAAGCGGCCCAATTTGTTTGCCTGCCTTATCAAACTGTATAATACTGTAAGCCTCCACAGTCGAAAGATATACACGGTTTAAATTATCAACAGTGATGCCATATGGCGATATATAAGTGGTATCAGTAAAGGTATTCACAAAACCAGGGCCGTTAGATGCTGTATACACCTGCCTGATGCAATTATTTCCCTGGTCGGCCACGTAGGCTATCCCGTTTTTATCTACAGCAACACTATATGGTATTCTAAAAGTTGCTTTTGAACCAAAGCCATCAATACGCCCCGGGGCTCCTGTACCAGCAATTGTGCTAACATCGCCCGAAGGTGTTATCCACCTGATCATGTTATTATAAGTATCAGCAACAATTATGTTGCCCGATTTAGCGTCATAAACCAGGCTGTACGGGTGGTTAAAGCTTGCAGCAGTTCCGTTACCGTTTTTATTACCGTCGTTAACATTACCCGCAAATGTACTTACCAACCCGGCCGGTGTTATCTTCCTGATCATGTTATTGCTAAAATCAGCAACGTACACGTTATCATTTTTATCCACCGTTACCCCTGTAGGATAATTAAATCGCGCAGCTGTATCCTGTCCATTTTTTGCGCCTTTTTTTGGATTGCCCGCAAATGTACTTACCACGCCTTTAGCCGATATCTTCCTGATCATGTTTAAGTTGGCATCGGCAACATACATATTTCCCTTACTATCAAGGGCAACGCTAACCGGGTTTTCAAAACGGGCATATTTGGCCAGGGTGTCTTTATAGCCATAGAATCCGCTGCCGGCCAGTGTACTAACTTTCGAATAAATTTCTGCGGGTATTGCGCCACCGGTATTTTTGGGAGCAGCAAGGGTTGCTGTTTTTCCTACCGTAAATTTAACAGCGCCACTGTAACTAATGGCCGGGGCCTGCGCAAAGCTATTTTTGGCAATAAATAAAATCAGGCAGGTTATGACAAGGTAAAATTTCCTCATATTATCGGTTTAGGAATTTTAAGGCAAGTTTGAGTTAAAAAATTTATGGAAAAGTATCAAAATTGCGGCAAATATCAAAATAGTTATGAAATGTTTATTTAAAAGATATGCAAACTGTATGTTTTACTTAGGCAGATTATTAAAACATTATGATTAAGTTAATTTTTGTTTAATATTTTATTACCTGCATCATCATACAATTCAATAAACTTAAAAGCATGAAAGGCCTTATCATTGCTGATAAAGCCTTTCATGAGCTATAAAATCAATTGTTAAATTCCCGACAAATCTCCGATTTGCTCGGTTTTTACCAGTTGGCGAATATCAAAACCTTTGTTTGCGGCCCGCACCAGCAACTGGTTATAAGTTTGATCGTCCAGCGTAGGCCTTCGGCTCAAAATCCATAAAAATTTACGGTTTGGGTGGCCAACCACGGCGTAACTATAATCTTTTGCTAAATCGATTATCCAGTACTTGCCTTTAAAAGGCCAGAAGAATTGCACCGACAGTTTGGAGTTAACTCCTTTATCTGTCACCGTTGCACGGCCCTCTGTTACTTTAAGCTCGGTTCCTTTAATGCACCTGTTTTTAACAATGATACTGCCATCCCTGGCCAGGCCGTAGGTTGCCGATGTACATGAACATCCTTTTTCAAACGGCTGCGGAAATGCGGCTATCTCGAACCAGGTGCCCAGGTATTTTTTCAGGTCGACGTAATTTACAGTTTCCAAAGGTTTTTCATGGGCGTGCAGCACCAGGGCCGAAGCAGCCAAACCCAAACCTAATACTACAGAAGTTGCCAAAATTTCTTTCTTCATACTCTAATAACGATTAGCCCCGGCAAAAAGTTTAAACCCAATGCAGATATTTATGTTGTTAAACACCCTGAAATATTTAATTACCTTTGCCACAAAGCATTAAAATTGGAGAGTACAGCTGCATTTCAGCACAAAAACACCATCAGTATATTAGGCTGCGGCTGGTACGGCCTGGCATTAGCCAAAGCACTTATCAGCGATGGGATAAGGGTAAAAGGATCAACAACATCGGAGCAAAAAATAGCTTTGCTGGCTAATGAAGGAATTGAGCCATACCTGGTCAATTTCTCTGCAGATGGCGAAGCATATAACGCTGATTTCTTTGATTGCGAAGTGCTTTTTATCGCGATACCGCCAAAAGCCCGGTCGGGCGCCGGCGCCGAGTTTATTCCTAAAATACGGCGTATACTAAGCGCAATTAGGCTTCACCATGTAAAAAAAGTGGTATTCATAAGTTCAACGGCGGTATATGCCGATTTAAATTGCGAAGTAGATGAGCGCACCCCTCCGCTACCTGATACAGAATCGGGCAAAATTCTGCTGGAAGCCGAAAACCTGTTCAAAAATGACCCGGCATTTAAAACAACCATTGTCCGCTTCGCGGGATTAATTGGCCCCGGCCGAAATCCCGGACGTTTCTTTGCCGGTAAAAAAAATATTCCGAACGGGAATGCGCCTGTTAACCTCATTCACCTGGACGATTGTATAGGATTAGCAAAAGCTATTATTCGCCAGGATGCCTTTGGATATCTTTTTAACGGATGTGCACCAAATCATCCTGCAAAGTCGGCGTTCTATACCCAGGCAGCCATAAATTCCGGACTTGATAAGCCCGACTTTATAGATGAATTGAAAGAGTGGAAAATTGTAAAAAGCGTGAATTTGGAAAATATCCTGGGATATCAATGTAGGCAGCATTTGAGCGGCTCTGATACATTTGCCTGATCCTGGTAAAAAGCACCTGGTACCTTCGGCAGCTGTATCGCCAACAATGGGCACCAATATTGGAGCGCCTAAATTGCGCAATACACCAATTTAGCGTTAACCATGATAAAATATAACATATTGATTATTAAAAACTTATAAATATTTTATCTGAAATGTGTTAAGTTATGTTAACCCAATTAAAAGCGTTTGCCCTGACAGTGCAGTCCTTTATTTTTTTAAGGTCTCGCTTCCCTTATCCCCCATCAGAAAAACCAGCCTGCCTCCTTTCAAAATATCTTTATGGCTGATATAATTCTTCAGATAAGGCTTACCATTCAAACTGATACTTTGTACATACTTGTTGGCTGTCGATAAGTTTTTAGCCTCGATAACAAAACTTTTATTAGCGGGTAATGCCAGACTAACCTTACTTAACTGGGGTGCACCAAACACATATTTACCATCGGCCGGGTTAACCGGGTAAAAGCCCATGGCTGTAAAAATATACCATGCCGACATTTGCCCGCAATCATCATTCCCGGATAGGCCGTCGGGTTTGTTTTGGTAAAACTGATCAGCAATTTGCCTTACCAAACGTTGCGTTTTAGCAGCATCGCCGGCAAGCGTGTATAAATAAGCAATATGGTGATTGGGCTCATTGCCATGCGCGTACTGTCCTATCAACCCGGTAACATCCAGCGTTGAGGCCTTGCCAAACACTTTGGAATCCATACTAAACAACGAATCGAGTTTGGTTAGGAACGCCCGCCTGCCTCCCATCAATTTTATTAATTCCGGAACGTCTTGCTGTACCTGCCAGGTGTACTGCCAGGCGTTGCCTTCGGTATAGTCGCCGCCAATGGCCAGTTGCCCGCTATCCAGGTTGGCAAAGGGCTGTACCCAGTTACCATCGGCCAGTTTGCCCCGCATCAGGTTGGTTGATTTATCAAACAGGTTTTTGTAGAAGGAAGACCGTTTACTGAAGTAATTGTAATCTGATGTTTTGTTAAGCAATTTGGCTAACCGGGCCGCACACCAATCGTCATAAGCAGCCTCTAAGGTACGCGATACCGCCTCGCGCTTTACCAATTCAGACGGCAGGTAGCCATACTTCATGTACAAATCCCAATTGTATTTAGGGTTTTTATTGGTGGTAAGCGTAGCTTTAATGGCCGCAAATGCCTGTTCCTTATCAAAGCCCTTAATCCCTTTCAGGCTGGCATCCACAATAACCGGGATGGCATGATTGCCTATCATAGCGTAGCTTTCTTTGCCAAACAATGTCCATACAGGCAATAATTTAGCTACGTTAAAGTGTTGCAGCATCGTCTCAACCATCTGCCCGTCTTTATCAGGACAGATGAGTGTATACAGTGGATGAGCGGCCCGGTAGGTATCCCATAATGACAAGGTGGAATAATAAACCTTATCGGCAGACTGATGCACTAAGCCATCAGCTCCGCGGTATTTGCCATCTACATCTGCAATATTATTGGGTTGGATAAGGGCATGGTAAATACTGGTGTAAAAGGCTATTTTCTGCTCGTCTCCCCCCTCGGCCTTCAACCGGGAAAAATAGTTTTCCCAAACTTTGGCCACCTCGGCTTTAACCTGTGCAAAGGTTTTATTGCCCGTTTCGGCAGCAAGATTTTTACGGGCTCCATCGATGCTCACTGTAGATATGGCAACCCTGGCTTCAATTGTTTCGCCGGGCTGGGTGTCAAAATCAACAACCAATCGGCGATGGGCGTCGCCATCAATAAAATGATAGCCGGTAAAGGCTTTGCCGAACGTAGCGGTAAAAAACACCTTCTTCTCAACCCATTGGCTGGTATTGGCATACCCGCTGATGTTGTTTTTGCTGTTGATGGTAATGCTACCTTCAGATACATGCTCTTTCAATTGTTCGGCATCCTCAACCAGGCCGCTTTGCAGGTCAATAAGCAAATGCGACTTGCCAGGTTTGCTGAACGTATAACGATGCAAACCAGCATGAGCCGCAGCGGTGAGCTGCGCTTTGATGTTGTGATCGCCTAAAACAACCTCATAGTACCCTGGGGATGCTTTTTCTGTTTGGTGCGAGAATTTGCTCTCGAATTTTATGGGTTCATTTCCCTGGAATGGGAAAAACAATACATCGCCCAAATCAACACCGCCGGTGCCGCTTAAATGGGTATGGGCAAAACCGGTTATCACGCTATCTTCATAACGGTAACCCGAACAATAATTCCAGCCAAAGTTACCGGTCTCAGGGCTTAGCTGCACCAATCCGAAAGGAACAGTAGCACCCGGAAATGTATGCCCGGTTGCCGATGTGCCTATAAAAGGGTTTACGTATTTACCATATGTTTGGGCATAGGCTATACGACCCGCAACAAGGTAAAATAGCAACAACGTAACTTTCGGGCACCAGGATAACCTCATATCAAACGTTTATTGATGGAACATATAAACCTGAGGATCTATCACCTCACCATCGGCAGCTTTGATAATCAGCAAATCCTCGTTACGGTTGGTGTTATCGGCAATATAATGGCCGCTAATAGCATAGGCACCTTTTTTAAGGTGAAGCATTCCTTTTTGCGGCTGCGCGTACTTATCCTTGCCCCGGTATATGATCTGCTCGCCATTGATAAACAGCGCCGGGCTAACCAAAAAGCCCGAAGTAAACTGGTAATCACCGTCGGCAGTAATCCGGATAAAGCCGTTTACTTTTACCCAGGTCAGGTTACCGTCTGTTACCGGCAGCACCATGGGCGTTGCTGAATTAATGATAGCAGTTGTCACCACCTGAGTGGTATCTACTTTATCAATATTGTATTCCTTGCTTTTAATCAGCCGGTAGCTGAAGCCGGGAGTAAATGCCGCCTGGTCAATAACCACGGGCTTAATATCCACATGCCTGATCATCGCTTCCTGCAAAATATGTTGCTTATTTAGTGTCCAGGTGGTATAGGTTTTAATGCTGAATGTATCCTGCAGCATGGTATTGATTTTTAACGGGAACGATTGTGGTTTAGCGGTGCTATCGGGCATTTTGCCGTTAAGCGAATAACGTACCTGCGCGCCCAACAGCGGATATTTAAGCACCAGGCCAAACTGGTTGCTGTTGGTTACAATGTTATCCATACCCACAATATCGGGCAGGCGGGCATTCCAGTTCCAGAGTTTGAAGTAGCCGTATTGCTGCTTCATCTTATAGGCAAATCTATCTATGTCTTTATTTTCCGCTGCCGACCAGGTGAGTTCGGCTACAGCTAAAGCACGCGGGTAAACCATGTACTGCAGGTGTGTTGCAGCGGGCACTTTTTCGGCCCAGATATTGCCCTGGGCACCTAAAATGTATTTGGCCTCTTCGGCGTTAAGCTCTTTAGACATGGGTTCGTAGTTGTACACCATTTGCCAGGTTACCGTTGGGTTCCATCCCACCGGTTCCAAATCCTCGGCGGCCTGCGGTGCATCAAAATACATATAAGGCAGCGGTGTCATCACCACATGGTGGTGCATTTTTGCCGCGGCTATACCGCCCGCCTCACCCTGCCAGCTCATTACCGTGGCCGATTCGGCCAGGCCACCCTGCAATATCTCGTCCCAGCCAATGAGTCTTTTATTTTTGGAGAGCAGGAATTTTTCTATTCGTTTAATAAAATAACTTTGTACCTCCTTCTCACTTTTCAGGCCCTCCTTTTTCATCAGCGCTACGGCCGTTGGGCTTTTCAGCCAGGCCTCCATCTCGGCTTCATCGCCGCCAATGTGAATGTATTGATTTGGGAACAGTGCCATCACTTCGGTAAGCACATTCTCCATAAAGGTAAAAGTATACTCGCCCGGATCCAGCATGCGCACACGATGTTTGGCACCGGTTGAATCCTGGCAGCCTAATTCGGGATAAGCAAATATAGCAGCCTCGCTGTGGCCGGGCATTTCAATTTCGGGCAGAATGGTTACAAACCTGTCCTGCGCGTATTTCACCACGTCTTTTATTTCAGCCTGGGTATAAAATCCGTCTCTGCCACCACCATCTATCAAATTATCCAGTTTCCGAAATTTTCCCTGTTTTTCATAATAGGTGATCCTGGCACCAACTTCGGTCAGTTTTGGGTACTTATTAATCTGGATGCGCCAACCTTCATCATCCGTTAAATGCCAGTGAAATACATTTAGCTTGTAATGGGCCATCACGTCAATATACCTCTTAACCTCATCAACCGTAAAAAAATGGCGGCTTACATCCAAACTTAAACCACGCCACTGAAAGCGGGGTTCATCGGCAATACTGCATGCCGTTAATTTTAAAGGAGCAACGGCCCGCCCCGGTAATAATTGAATTAATGACTGTACCCCGTAAAACACGCCGGCGCCGTTACCCGATATTTTTACCGTGCGGGGTTTTACCTCCAGGTTATAAGCACCTTGTTTATTGGTTGCTGTGGTTACCAATTGGATAGTTGTAGCGGCCGGAACTTTAGGATAAACTTTAAGCTTCAAATTCAGCTTATAATACGTAGCAAGGTAGGTTTGCAGGTATTTACCCACAGCCTCGCTTTCTTTATCAACCCCGATAACTGCTTTACTGCTTAAAATAAAGCTGCTTTTTTGTTCGGTTAAGTGCAAAGGCTGCGGTATAATGTGTAGCTGCGCCTTTACCTGTAAACTGATGCAGGTACCTATGAAAATAGCGGTTAAATATTTTATGCTGATGTTGTTCATGTAATATAGGGGGAGACTTAAATTTTTACGGTGATTTTTTGGACGTACAATATCCAAACAGGGATAAATATAATGATAACCGTAAGTATGGCCGATATCAGCGACGCATTCTCTGGCGAAAAATTGGGCGTAAGGAGGTGAAAGTACATGTACGACCAGATATTTGTTTTATGCCCGTTGTCCGTAACCGGGATAATGGATAGTATCTCCGGGATTACATCGGCTAAAACATAAGCAGCTATGGCGTTCCGGCCAAAGGCAAGGAATGGCGGCAGGATTTTCTTATAGCCTTTTATATCAATAAGCCAGTACGATAACGATAGGATAATAATAGCCAACCCGGCAGTAAACAGCACAAACGAGCTTGTCCACAATTGTTTATTGATAGGGAAAAACGTGTTCCATACTAAGCCAAGTATCACCAGCAGCACGCCCGCACCAGTAAGTTTAAAAATTTCGTTGCCGTTTTTAAGCCGGTCACTCTTAAGCCAGGTGCCTGTAAATATGCCTAACAAACAGGTACCAATAGCAGGTATAGTGCCCAACAGCCCTTCAGGGTCCCATGTTTTAGAGGCCTGCCAAAGGTGATTGGTGGTAAAAACTATCCTATCAATATAAGCACCCAAATTGGTTTCCTTTTCCAGGTTGGGATGAGCTACGCCGGGAACCGGCACAAAGGTCATGATTAAATAATAACCTATTAAACAGCCTACCGCAATAATAATTTGCGTACGGGTATTTGTTTTCAAATACATAATGGCGGTAATACCAAATACCACTCCTATGCGCTGCAATACGCCGGGGAAACGAAGATGGGCAAACTGGAAATCACTGATCAGGGGCAGGCAAACACCTAATGCAACGATGATTAATGTACGGCGCAGGATAGAAAGGATAACCTTGCTATGGTTTGCTTCATCGGCCTTTTTTCCCTGCATGGCGTAAACGATGGATACCCCAACCATAAAAAGAAAGAAGGGAAACACCAGGTCGGTTGGGGTGCAGCCATTCCATTTAGAGTGTTCCAGCGGCCAGTAAATATGCCCCCAATCGCCGGGATCATTTACCAGGATCATAGCCGCAACGGTAAAGCCACGAAAAAAATCGAGCGAAAGTAGTCGTGGCCTGCTGGTGCTGGTGCCCTTATCGCCAACTATTGTATTTGCCATGTTTTTATTATTTCCATAAATCACCCGGCTATCAGATCTTTTTCCCCGGGGCCTTAAGCGTATATACAAAATGATACGTACCCGAAACTACATTCATCTGTTCATCATTACCAACTTTTTTAATTTCGGTTATCTCTTCTTCGGTATTAAAATCCAGGCCACTTTCGGTGATCTGATCTGTTACCGATGGCAAAATAACATGCGCCGTAGTATTTGGCGGCACTACAATATCGAGGGTAAATATGCCATTATCAATACTCCATGCCGATTTTATTTTGCCGTACAGGGTTTCCAGTTCGGCCTGCGCGCTGGTTAATTTACCGCCCGGCTTTGGCGCAATAATAATTTTGTGGAACCCCGGATCAGCCTCATCTGTATTAATGCCGGCAATTACCCGGTACATCCAATCGCCTATGGCACCGTAGGCGTAATGGTTAAAGGAGTTCATTTCGGGGTCTTCAAAAGTTCCATCGGGTTTAATGCCATCCCAACGCTCCCAAATTGTGGTGGCACCGTTTTTAACCGGGTATAACCACGATGGGTAGGACTCTTTCATCAGCAGATCGTAAGCGATATCGGTAAACCCAAAACGGCTTAAAACGTGGCAAATATAGGGCGTACCTAAAAACCCGGTGGTGATATGCTCATCATAATCGTCAATATTTTTTACCAGCCTTTTTGCTGCCGATACCCTCAGGTTCTCGGGCAGTAAATCAAAATTCAATGCCAGCACGTAGGATGTTTGCGTACCCGAAATCATGCGTCCATTGGGCGTTACATACTCGCTGTTAAACGCTTTTTTGATATTATATAACAGTTGCGAATATTTTTGAACATCATCGCTTTTGCCCAATATTTTGGCTGCATTGATGAGCAATTGGGTTGAATGGGCATAAAATGCCTGCGCTATCAGGTTTTTGTCGGTTAGCGCGGCGCCATCTTCGTAATTGGTACCGGCATAAAACAGCCAGTCGCCAAAGTGGTTGCCTGTATCCCACAGGTAATTGCGGCTGTGTAGCTGAATGTAGCCCACCCAGGCCTTCATGCTTTCGTACTGCTGCTGCAACACCTGCTTGTCGTTATAAGCCAGGTAAATATTCCAGGGGGCTATGGTGGCCACATCGCTCCAGCCGGATGCGGCTGACGATGCACTATCCAGCATATTGGGTATCACGTAAGGCACAGCCCCGTCTTTATGCTGATCGGCGGTTAAATCTTTTAGCCATTTGGTATAAAAGCCTGCCACATCCATATTAAAAGTGGCAGTACGGCAAAAGGCTTGTGCATCCCCCGTCCAACCCATGCGTTCATCGCGCTGCGGGCAATCGGTAGGCACATCAATAAAGTTTCCTTTTTGCCCCCACTGAATATTGTGCTGTAACTGGTTAACCAAAGGGTTTGAGGTAGAAAATTTGCCCGTTTGCGCCATATCCGAGTAAACGGCATAAGCAGCTAAATTTGTTGAATCCAGCGGACCGGTATAACCTACCACTTTTAAAAACCTGAAGCCCTGGAAAGTAAAATGAGGTTCGAAAGTGGCAAGGCTGTCATCTTTAAAAACATAGGTAATTTCTTGTTTGGCTGTGCGCAGGTTTTTGGTGTAAAAGTTCCCTTTCTGATCCAACACTTCGGCATGGTAAAGTTTTATGGTATCGCCTGCCTTTGCTTTCAGTTTAAACTGCACCCAGCCTACCAGGTTTTGGCCAAAATCAACAACCCGTTCGCCTGCCGGTGTGGTAAATACCTTTAGGGGTAAAAACTTTTCGTGTTTTTTTACGGTGGGACCTGCTGTGGCAATCAAGTTATCTTTAATGGTCGAATCGGTTTTAACCGTGTCCCAACCCATCTCCTTATAAAGGGGACTGGTCCAGCCAATTTTTTCTTTGCGGGCATCATAAACCTCACCATCAAAAAAAGACGACGAGCGTATTGGGCCATAAGCCACTTTCCAGCTTTTATCTGAATTAATTATTTCGCGTTTACCGTTGGTATAAACTAACTCCAACTGGCAAAGCAGGGCCAGTTTTTTACCGTATACATTTTTTTTACGGTTATAAGTATAACCCCTGTACCAGCCATCGCCTATGGTTACTCCTATAGCATTATCACCTTTTTGGATACTGGAAGTAACGTCATATACATTGTACTGGATGCGTTTGTTATAACTTGTCCAGCCGGGTGCAAAATAATCGTTGCCGACGCGCTTGCCATTTATTTGCGCTTCAAAAACGCCATGCGCCGTAATGTATAAATGTGCAGCACGCACTTTTTTATCTAATTTAAAACTTTTACGGAACATTGGCGCCGGCCCACCGGTGGTATCAGACACATAGGTATCCTGGATCCATTTGGCCGACCAGTCGGCAGGGTTTAGCAAACCCATTTTCCAAAAGTTAACCATGCACCAGGGGGTTACCCTGTTTTTATTATCCCATACCCTAACCTGCCAATAAACTTTTTGGCGCGAAGCAAGCATCGGCCCGCCATAATAAATCTGGATAGATTGATCTGAATAAATACGACCAGTACCCCAAATGATATCCTTGCCCTTAGTTAACGACACTGCATTACTTCCAACTCTTATTTCGTAGGATGTTTGCTGAATACCGCGCTCCGGGCATACCAGTTTCCAGCTCAAACGGGGATTAGCAACGGCAACCGATATGGGGTTGGTTTTATACTCACAAATAAGGTTATCAACCGTGATGGGTGGTGGTAATGGCTTAACCTGGCAGAAACAGCTTAGGGAAACAGAAAATAATAAAACGATACTGAAGCATCCTTTTTTGAGCACGCTTACCTGTTGAATATAATTCATGCATTAAATATAGCTTTAGAACGATTTTTGTTTTAAGTACCGTACATATTTAGCTATAAAACAAGTAAAAATGATGTGGTAATTGCAATATCTATCAGTAAACGAAAATGGCCCCGCAAAAGTTTCGCGGGGCCGGTAAGCCCAGGGGGCTAATGCTCCAGGGTGCCTTCGGTTAATGGGTATTGAAAAAGCAGGCGGATATTTGAGTATGCAGCTGAGTTAACATTCCAGTAAGGTTTTTTAAACGCCTTTTCGCGGGCGCCATGGGCGGTCATCACGGCAACTGCCTTACCTGTACGTAAAAGGTCAAACCAGCGGTGGTTTTCAAATGCAAGTTCAACCTGCCTTTCATGCGCTATAGCAGTACGAAAACCATCCTGCCCCGAAACATTTAATGCAGGATCATCATTCCCAACAGATTTAGCTGCCAGGCCGGCGCGTTCGCGTACCAGGTTTAAATATTTAAAGGCATCGCCGCCACCTGCAAAGCCCTGCTCGTTAAGGCACTCGGCCAGCATCAGGTAAACGTCAGCGTAACGGTATACCGGGAAGTTTTTGCCGGTTACACCCTGCACAGCGCTGGTGGTTGCAAACTTTTTAATAAATGGCAAATCCACACCATACTCGTCAGACGTAAATTCAATTAACGAAGCATCTTTGCGGTTATCGCCATCCTCGTATGCGTTAACCAGATCTTGTGTTGGGATATTCCAGCCGTTTTGCGCGCCGTTGGCTATCTCAAAACCGCTTACATCCGAGTCATAATAATCCCAGGGTATAAACGTATCCACAAAATCGCTGCCCAACCCGTTGGAACCTTCAATGTATTGTATCTCGAAAACGGACTCGGGGCCGTTCTCTTTGGTAATATCAAAATTGTCGGCATAATCGGCGTTCAAACTATAGGCGTTTGATGCGATAATATTGCGCAATAGCGGTATAGCCAGGTCAAACTTTTTCTGGGTCATATACACTTCGGCAAGCATGGTTTCGGCAGTCCCCTTGGTTACCCGGCCTTTATTTGCTGCGCCGGCATAAGCTACGGGTAATTTGGCAACCGCAACCTGTGCATCGGCAATAATAGCAGCGTAAACAGCGGCAACTTCGGCCTTGGTTGCTACCTTGTAAGCCTCGCTTACCGATGCTACCTCGTTAAGTACCAGTGGCACCCGGCCAAACATACGCACCAGGTTAAAATAGTTAAAAGCGCGTAAAAAACTGGCTTGCCCGGCAATGGTATCTGCAACGGCAGCATCCAGTTTAACGGCCGGCAGCCTGGCCAAAATAGCGTTGCAGCGGCCAATACCTGTATAGCTGGCGCTGAAAAAGGCACCTACCATATCATTATTGTTCAACTCCCTAAACTCGTCTATTTCTTCTTTGTTAGTACCAGAGCGATCATAGGGGTCAAACTCGTACGATGTATTATCAGACCGCATTTCGCCCATTGCCCAAAAACTGCCATTATACAGGCCCTGTAATGGTGCGTAAGCCCCGTTAACCGCCTGAACAAACTGTGCCTGTGTTTTAAAAAAGTTGGTTGTGTTTTGAGTATCGGCAGGCTGAAGGTTAAGATAATCTTTTTTACACCCCCACATACCACATGCGATAAGTACCAGGAAAATGTATATGTATTTTTTCATGATTTCGATTGTTATGGTTTCACCATCATTCGTTTGAATACTCATTTCAATTAAAATGTTACGTTACATCCCAAGGTGTAAATTGCCGAAACAGGGTAGCCCGTAAAATTTACGTTGGGCGAAAGCGACCGGTTACCCTGCTGCCCATCTATGCCTACCTCGGGGTTACCACCCTTATAGCCGGTTAGCAGTATGGCATTTTGGGCACTGAAATACACCCTGAAATTCCTGGTGAACTTTGTTTTAAAATTGTATCCAAAATCAATGTTTTTAACCGCCAGGTACGAGTTACTTTCGACCCAGTAAGATGGGTAATAATCACGCGCAAGATTGGTGTTTGAAACGGTGGTTGGCAATATTCCAGCTCCTGGATTGCTTGCCGAGCGCCAGCGGTGAATTACCGACTCCTCGACATTAAAAACCCCATCTAAATTGGTGGTAAACTGCTTGTACATATCAAATACATGCCCGCCAACCGAACCCGCCGTAATGATATTCAGATCAAACTTTTTGTATGAAAAATGATTGCTAAAGCCAAATGTAAATTTGGGCCAGGGGTTGCCTATATTGGTTTGATCGTTGCCGTCAATTACGCCGTCGTTATTGATATCCTTGTACCTGATGTTGCCAACCTGTTCACCGTCAAAATGCGGATATTTGTCAAGTTCGGCCTGGTTTTGAAATATCCCTTCAAAAATATACCCGTAAAACTGGCCTAAAGGCAAGCCCACTTTGGTAATACTTGTTGGGTTATCGTTTTTAGGCGCATCGTAGATGTATGGTGTGGGGCCTAAATCAAGCACCTTATTGCGGTTAAATGAGATGTTAAAATCAGTTGACCAGTTAAAGTTACGTTCTACTATGTTTTTTGTAGTTAACGTAAACTCCCATCCCCGGTTACGTACATTACCCACGTTTGATAAAGCGTAACCATAGCCCGATACAATAGGAATTGGGATATACTGCAGCATCCGTTGGGTATAACGGTTATAATATTCGGCAATTAAGTAAATGCGGCCTTTTAGCAGCGATACGTCCATGCCTATATCCAGCTGTTTGGTGGTTTCCCACCCAAGCTCGGTATTGCCAATCTGGTCGGTTATTGAGGCTCCTGGTGCGAGGCCGCCACCAAATGTATAATTGGCTACATCAACAACGGGGATATAATCATAATTACCTACGTCGTTATTACCTGCAAGGCCATAGCTTGCGGTAAACTTAACTTGTTCAACCGCGGCTATTTTAGGAAAGAAAGATTCGTCGGAGATGCGCCATCCGCCTGATACCGAGGGGAAGGTACCCCATCGATGCCCGGGCGCAAACCTTGATGAACCATCGCGGCGAATAGACCCGCTTAACAGGTATTTATCTTTGTATGCATAATTTACCCGCCCAATTAACGATTGTAAACGCCACTCGGCATCGCCTGCATCAGCAGTAATTATGGTTGCATTCGCAACAGACCGTATGGCATCATCAGGAAAACCTGTGCCGAAAGTAAAACGATCATGTGAGTTTTCCTGTTGTATGGAGTAATCGGCCAATACGGTTAACGTATGGCTGCCCCAGGTTTTTTTGTAGTTAATGCTATTTTCGTTAAGCCAGTTAAAAACATTTTGCGAAGTGAATGAGGCTACTGCTTTTTGCTGGTTACCATCGCGGTTTGGAACGTTGAACCCGCCCAGGTATGATGGCCTGTAATAATCCTGTGATTTGGTTTGATAATCGACCCCGAATGTCGATTTTATGTTTAGTCCTTTAATTACTTCATAATCAATATAAGTGTTGGCAAGGGCCCTGAATTCGTTACGCTTGTTGGTAGTATTTACAAGCGAGCTTACGGGGTTATTATTTTGAAAAGTACCAGGCGAGCCAATAACGTTGGTATACGATCCATCTGGTTGTTTCACCGGCACAAGCGGGCTTTCCAGGTAAGCCTGGCTTAAGGCCGCCGAAAGAAAGTGTCCGTCTGTTTCCTGTAAATTCCTGAAACTATAAGTTGGGGCTATATTTAAGCCTACGGTTAAGCCCTTAGCTATATCCGCATCAATTGTTGCCTTTAACGAGTAGCGTTTAAAAGCTGTATTCAGCACGGTACCCTGCTGATCAAAGTAGCCCAATGAAAACAACGACCGTACTTTTTCGGTACCGTTAGCTATGGTAACATCGTAATTTTGCATTGGTGCAACACGGGTTACAGCATCAAACCAATCGGTGCCTTTGCCAAGCGACTGAGGGTTCTTATACGCATCGGGTATGGGGTTATTTGTACCGTTAACCGCGTTGGCATCCTGGATAGCTTCTGTGCGCCATTGGGCAAATTCGGCCGCAGTCATCATTTTAAGTTTGCTTTTGGGCAATACCGATTGCAAACCGGTTGAAGTATTTACCGTAACAGACGATTCTCCTTTTTTTGCCCGCTTAGTGGTTATCAGGATAACCCCGTTTGCACCACGCGAACCATATATGGCGGTTGAAGCAGCATCTTTAAGCACGCTTATATTTTCAATATCATCCGGGTTAATGGTGCTCAGCGGATTCGAATATTGATCAAAACCCGGCGAGAGCGGAAAGCCATCTACCACGTACAGTGGGTTATCGCCGGCACCTACTGAACCGGCGCCGCGAATATTAACCGCCACACCACCACCCGGCGTACCTGTAACCTGGTTAACGGTAACACCGGCCAGTTGCCCTGCCAGTTTCAGATCAAGGCTGGCAGCTTTTATCTCTTTAATATTGGCCATTTTTACGGTTCCAACAGCGCCGGTAACGTTTTTACGTTCCTGGTTACCATATCCCACTACTACCACCTCGCTCATTTGCTGATTATCTTCATCAAGGGATACATTGATAACCGCCCGTTTGCTAACAGGCTCTTCCCTGGTTTTAAATCCTACAAACCTGAAAACCAGCACCGCGTTATCATCAACCTGGATGCTGTATTTACCGTCGGCCCCGCTTATTACACCGGTATTTGAACCTTTAATGGTGATGCTTACACCAGGTAATGGTTGTTTGGTATTATCAAGCACCTGCCCGGTAACCGTTATTTTATCGGGCAAAACCGCCTGCTCTTCCTTTTTATTTACAATAATGGTTTTGTTGTCAATGGTGTAGGTAAAGGGCTCGTCTTTAAAACACTCGCGTAAAGCTTGTTCAAGCGTGGCATTTTTTAAGGAAAGCGTAACGGGTTTGGCCTGCTTAATTTCATTGTATTTGTAAAAAAAATAAAAACCGCTTTGCTTTTCAATGGCGGTAAATACTTTATCAATAGCAGTATTGTTTGCGCTTAACGTTATAGTTTGCGAGTAGCTTTTGGCGTTAAGCTGTAAACAGCCAATCATAATCAGGATAACCGTTAACTTCATTGTCAAAAACAGTTTGGAGTTTGATGTTTGGGGTACATAAAATACTTTACCCCTAAAGTTTAATTGCATAACTTCGTCGTGTTTTGGGTGAATGTGTCTGTTAAGGAAACTCAGTAAAAGCTTAGCCCATGCATTTTAAGCCGGGAGTATTGCAGTACTCCCGGCATTTTTCATGGGTAAGGTAGTTGTAGGGTGTTAATGGAGATGTATGCTTTTTTTCATAGGTAGATGTTTTTTTAAGGTTAATGTTAAAACGGATATGGTTAAGGTGATACTGTTATCTTTTTATCTTCAACTTTAAAATGCACATGGCTAAGCTCCAAAACGTGCAGCACCTGCGATAGCTTCACATTTCGTTCAATCCTGCCCATAAATTCATCGTCGGATACTTTGCCGTTGTAAACCACCTCGATGTTATACCATCGCGATAATTGCTTCATGATATCCCTGATACTGGCCCGGTTAAAATCAAAAAAACCGTTTTTCCAGGCTACGGCCCTTTCGGCATCTACTTCAACAACCCGGATATTGTTGCCTTTAACTATACCCTGTTCATCTGGTTTGAGCAAATTATGGCTATTGCCACTGGTTAACTGTACTGATCCCTCGAGTAAAGTTGTTTTGACGTTATCCTCGTCGGCGTAAGCATTAATATTAAAATGGGTACCCAGTACTTTTACATTAAGTGCGCCGACATTTACCGCGAATGGTTTCGACGGATTTTTAGCCACTTCAAAATAGGCCTCGCCGGTTAATTCAACATGGCGTTGGTTGCCGGTAAATGCAGTGGGGAATTTTAGCGATGACGCCGCGTTGAGCCAAACTATGCTGCCATCGGGCAATATAACCTGGTATTGGCCTCCGCGTGGTGTGCTAATGGTATTATAAGCTACAGAGCCATTTACCAGTGAGGTGTTACTCCCGTTGGCCTGGTAAACCAGTTGCCCATCTTTGGTTTTTTTAATGCTGATGTTGCCTTTTTGGGCAAGGGTGCCGATTCTTGCAGAATCGAGCACCACTTTTTCGCCGTTATCTAAGGTTAGGACTGCTTGATTTTTACCGGGGTCGGCATCATGCTTAACCACCGTTTTGTTTTTTGCCGCAATGTTATCTTTTGCAACATGCTGCATGCAATAATACACTCCGCCGCTAACGACCATAAGGCCGATTACCGCAGCAGCTACTTTCCTGAAAGCAAAGATTTTGAACACTTTTGACTGATGCTTTGCCGACGATTGCTGCACAGCCGATTGCAAACGCTGCAGCATTTTATCTTCCAGCTCGTGCTTTACGCCAAGCGTGTGGTCGTCCCAATCATTATTGGTTTGGGCATTGTCAAACAATTCCATTAACAGTTGCACCTCATCGGCAGTAGCCTGCCCGTTAAGGTATTTATCTATCAATTGTTGAAATTCCTGTTTTTGCACAACCTGGTTTTTATAAGGAGAGTATAAATACAGGGGTATCCCCTACGTGGGAAGAAAATAAAATTTGGGAAGATTGCGGCCTGATAAGTAAATTTGTTTTCAGGCAAAAAAGGGCCATCGGCCCGAAACATATTGTAGCCATGGGTGTCAACCCGTGGTTGATTTGCCAGAGGACAACAAGAGTGCCATGGGCACGGCCCATATTAGTGTAATGCAAGCATGTTCAGTTTGTTCAAACGATATATACGCATTGAAAATATGTCCCGAGGCTACGGTTCTCAATCGTTCTCTTCATTTTTTTCCACGGGTTAAAACCCGTGGCTACAAGATTGGCCGAGGCTACGCCTCTAAATTGGTGTTGAAGAAGCACAGATCTGTCAAGAAAAGACATGTAACCCCATCTACAACAAAAACAACGTCCCCAGCGAAGTACGCAATTGCTTAAGCGCTTTGGTCAAATGATTTTCCACTGTTTTGGTAGATATATTGAGCCTTGAGGCAATTTGCTTGTGGGTTAGGTACTCTTCGCGGCTAAGTTTGTAAACTTCGCGGCATTTTTCGGGTAGCGTTTCAACTACCGAATTTACCTGTGAAACCAGCTCTTTGTATTCTAAATTTTCATGAGTGGCAGGGCTTTGCAAACGGTTCGCAAGGGCATCAAACACATCGCTTGTTGCAACCCCGACACGAATTTGCCTGTAAACTTCATAACGGATGGACGCATACAGGTATGCTTTTAATGATACGGCTATTTCGATATTATCCCTGCTATTCCAAATCTTAATGAACAGCTCCTGGATAACATCTTCGCAGGCCTGCTTATCTTTTAAAACATTATAAGCCGATAAGAACAATTGCTGCCAGTATTTTTTGTAGATAGCGCTCAACGCACTTTCATCGCCCGACTTTAACCAGTCGATCAATTGCACATCGCTTATAGCTACCTTTTCTGCCATCCTGAAAGGGGGTTAACATAGAATTGCGATAAATTTAGCAAAAATTAACTATTGATGTAAATTATGGCATAAATCAATCAGGCAAACGCATCTAAATAGTTAACGGCGATAAGCTGTTATTTAATAATAGCTAAGGGAATAAGCTTATATCGCCCGGAAAATATAAGCATAAAACGATACCTTATTTTTATTGGCTGGTCCCCGCTAAATGATGGAAGTATCCAAGTGACTTGTATTGGCCAACACCTGGCACAAGTATTTGGATGCGCCTAAATTGCGCAATCAGTTTAGTGTTAACCATGATAAAATATAAAATATTGATTATTAATAACTTATAAATATTTTATCTGAAATGTGTTAAGTTATGTTAACCCAATCAGATGCGTTTATCCTGACAAATCAATTGCAATCGCAGGCGTTTTAAAGCGTCAATTTACCTCAAATCCCGGGTTGCAACCATCATTTGGCATCATGAAAAATAATTCCCATGCTGTGTCGCCGGCCGCTTGTAATCTCGGCTATGCCGTGTTTCATATTAACCCGGTGGTAGCCTTTGCTGCCTTTTGCCGGGCGGTAACTGGTTGTAAATAATACCATATCGCCCTTACCGGGTTTTAACACCATTGCCCTTGATTGTTCGCGCGGTTTTTGCTCCAGCAAAATAAATTCGCCGCCCTCATAGTCAACCCCGGGCTCATCTAAAATAAAAACCGATTGGATAGGGAAGAATACTTCGCCATACAAATCCTGGTGCATAGCGTTATACCCGCCTTTGGCATATTGTAAAATTAACGGGGTTGGGCGCAACTGTTCATGCTGATGGCAATGCTGAAGCAATTCATCTAAAGTATCGGCAAAACGCGTTGGCTTATTTAGCAATTCCATCCAGTTATTGGCTATGGGGACCAATTGCGGGTAAACACTTTCCCGCAATTGCTGAATAATTACCGGCAATGGGTATTTGAAATACTTGTACTCGCCCCTGCCGTAATGATGGCGCTCCATCACAACGGTTTTGCGATAAAGGTCGTCATCTACATATTGACTAGCCAGGCCGGCGCATTCATCGGCAGTTAATACATTTTTCACTACAGCATACCCACGGGCATCCATATCTGTCTTGATATCGCCCCAGTTTAAACGGGTAATTCGTTCTTTAATTTCCATCACCTTTTATATTGATACAGATTGATTAACTATTGCTGCCTCCCAGCCTATCATTGCCGATTTACGGGTTGCCCCCCAATGGTATTGACCAGATTCGCCTGTTGACCGGATGACCCGGTGACAAGGGATCAAAAACGCAACCGGATTAGCTCCTATGGCGCTGCCTACTGCCCGGCTGGCATTTGGCAATTGTATTTTTTGCGAAACATCGCCATAGCTGCATAAGCCCCCCATTGGTATTTTAAGCAAGGCATCCCACACCTTTAACTGAAAACTGCTGCCCTTTAAATGCAATTTTATTGCCGGCAATTGCGACCAGTCTTTTTTAAAAATATGCAAAACATCCTGTTGCATCATATCAACTACCTGGGTATAGGCAGCATTAGGAAAATGCTGTTTAAGCTGACCTAAAGCGTCGGCATGATCGTCGGCAAAAGCCATATAACAAATGCCTTTGGCGGTAGATGCCACAATGATATTACCAAACGGACTTTCGGCAAAACTGTAGTTAATGCTCAGCTCCCTGCCTCCGTTTTTATATTCGGCCGGTGTCATGCCTTCAATGTTGATAAACAGATCATGTAAACGCCCGGTGCCCGACAGGCCTGTTTCATAGGCGGTATCAAACAAGGTTGCCTGCTTATCTTTTAAAATACCTTTGGCATATTCAAGGCTTAAGTATTGTAAAAACTTTTTAGGGCTTATGCCCACCCAATCTGTAAACAAACGCTGAAAATGGAAGGGGCTGAGGTTAACCTTTTCGGCAACTTCATCTAAATTTGGCTGGTTTTTAAAGTTGAGTTTTATATAATTTATCGCCTCGGCAATACGATCGTAATTGATATTTTCCTGTGTGTTCATCATCTTATTTGTTATTTATAAACAAATGTAGGCCGATAGCGGGTGTGGTAAAACCCGGAACTTGCTAAAGTCTGAATCAGAATTTACAGAATTTTAAAATGAACAGAATGTATGCATAGTTTATTCTGCAAATTCTTTAATCCTGTAAATTCTGATTCAGGTTCCTCCTCGTCGCAAATAATCCCAAACTCAATATCAGGCTTGTACCCAATACTACAATAAACAGCAGCCCCGTACCAACCTGCGGTATCTTCAAATTATCTGGCAGGTTATAATACAGCAACACGCTGATTAGCCCGCGGGGTACTATTACTAACTCGGGCATCAGGTCGGTTTTGGATATGAATTTGATATATAAAAAACGGACCAGGTAAATGGACACCAATATTGCACCGCCGGTTAACAATAAGGTAATATCCTGCAATTCATAAATATCCATGGTATAACCAAAAACTATGAAAAAGAACGTGCGCATCAAAAAAGCGCTTTCGGCCGAAAGCTGGAAAAGCTGTTTGATATCGTGTTGAAAGGTTGGATAGATAAACAGTTTTCTGAACCACGGAAAACTGATTTGATTGGCATTGTTCAGGAACAACCCCAGCGCCAGTACAATTATCAATGCCGATAAATGAAACGACTGCCCTACCGAATAAACCAATATAAGCAAGGCAATAATAAGGAACGATTTAATGTGATGCGTTAATCGGCCAATAAGGTAAAGCAACAGCAGGCAGGATATAATGGCTGCTATAATAATGCCTGTAAGTTCGCCGCCAAGTTTTATAAACGATACCACATCAATTTGCTGGTTACGCACTATAAAGTTGAACAGCACCACGGTAAGGATATCCGAAAAAGAAGACTCATAAATAATAAACTCCTTTTTATTTTTACCAAGATTGGATGCCGAAGGAATAGCCACTGCCGAACTGACCACGCAATAAGGTATGGCATTTACAAAGCACAGATAAAAGCTTTGCCCGGTTAAATACCTGATGATAAACGTAATGACAAATGCGCTAACCAGTAAAATCGTAAATGCCGAAAAGAATGCTTTTTTGATGATGGCATTTTTATCGTTGTTGTACCGCAGTTCCAGCGCCCCCTCAAATACAATCAGTATAAGGCCCAACGTGCCAAGCGTAGGCAAAATCACCTTAAAATTGATCATTTTCACTCCAAAATAGTCAACAGCAAAATGTATCGCGATGCCAAGCATCAGCAATAAAATAACCGAAGGGATTTTGGTTTTGCCGGCTATCAAATCGAAGAGGTAGGAAAAAATCACCAGTCCGCTTAAGATAATCAGGGTTGTATATGTAGTCAAATTATCAATTGTTTAACAGGGTGAGTACATAAATCAGCCTTAACATTTCAAACTTAAGCATTGTTTCCCAATTTTTTTTGCCACATAGAGCGCATCCCTTGTTTGAAAGCCGATATCTTTTATATTTACTTCTTTAACAATAACAGCCTATGGATCCGGCGCAATTTTACAGTTTTAAGGTGTGGTTAACTATGGTGATCATTGCACCTGTGCTGCAAATCCTTGTCAGCCAGTTTTTCTTTCACTCCGGGAGTATCCTATCTATCGCCTTTATTAAAGAGTATCCATTATCGGTTGGGGTGCTAATTGTGCTTACCTGCCCCTTGGGCGCGCTGCTTACTTTTATTATCCCACGAATGACCAGGAGTTCAACCGTAATTGCATTTAAGCAGCGGGTGTCGGCTGCCCTGGGAATTGTTATTATTTTGGTATTTATTGGAGCATTGGCGGCTAAAAACGCTTATTCGCCCTTTGAGTTATCGGCCATGCTGCTGCCATTTTTACTCCCTTTGTTATTGGGTGTTTGGATTTGCCGGCTGGATTTGGAAGATGAAAGCTACGAGGACGAGGAGGAAGAAGAAACTACAGCATGAACAACCCGCTATTTAAGCCCCTCCCAAAAAAGTCATAACTAAAGCCCAGGCCTCTTTAGATGCAGCTTCATGATAACTTGACCGCTCGTTGCAATTAAAGCCGTGGTCGGCATAAGATATTTTTACGTTGATGTAATCCTTGCCCGCAGCTTCAACTGCACCTATAACAGCATTGATGTTGTCATCCTTAATATGCACATCCTTGCCACCCCAAATAAACAAGTGTTTGCCATGCAGGTTGGCCGCCATATGTGCAACCTTATCAAGCCCGCCGCCATAATAGGATACAGCTGCTTTTAGGGGCAATAAGGCATTGGCTATAAAAGCAACCCGACCGCCCATACAATAACCAATGGCATATACCCGGCTTATATCTACATTGGTTTGCGTATTTAGCCATCCCCAAACAGCTTCCAGGTCGGCTTTAAAACCATCGTTAGTTAGTTTTGATGTGTGTGGTGTTACCGTACTAAAATCGGCATAGTCACCGGCAAAACCTTTTGGCGCTGTACGATGAAAAAGCTCAGGAGCAACGGCAACATAGCCCGCGGTTGCAAACCGGTCGGCAACATTGCGGATATGGTTATTAACGCCAAAAGCTTCCTGCAATACAATAATAGCAGGCGATCCTGCGGTATTAATTCCAGGAAAAGCTGTGTAAGCGGCCATCGAACTTCCGTCGGCAACTTTTAGCTCTATATAATTTTTGTTATCCATTACTGATTGAACAAATTGCGATGATTTTCAAAGCTAAAGAATTTACGTGCGAAGGAAAAGTATAAAACCAGGTCACGGTGTTAAAAGCTTTTTTCCTGCAATTTGCTTTCTGCTTTAGGCCTTCGGCTTTCAGCTTATATCTATTTTACAAAACAGTGTGGTTACAATCAATGTTACTTACCATATTTGTACCAAATAAAAACATATGCCCCATCTATTCTCACCGCTTAAAATAAAAAACATCGAACTTAAAAACCGCATCGTGGTATCGCCCATGTGCGAATATTCCAGCGAAGACGGTTTCGCTAATGACTGGCACCTGGTACACCTGGGTGGCATGGCTGTTGGCGGTGCAGCTTTAATTATTACCGAAGCCACCGCAGTATCGCCCGAAGGCCGCATTTCATCCGCAGATCTTGGCCTTTATAAGGATGAGCACATCACCAAATTGAAACAGATTACCGATTTTTTGCACGCCAATGGCGCTTATGCGGGCACACAACTGGCGCATGCCGGCCGCAAGGCAAGCCACCTGCAACCATGGCTGGGCGGCAAACAAGTACCATCTGATGAACCTAACGGATGGAAAGCATACGCACCAAGCGCTATCGCATTTACCGACAGTGAAGAGGCGCCTTTAGAGTTGGACAAAGCCGGCATCGAAAAAATTAAAGCAGATTTTAAGGCTGCCGCTGCCAGGGCCTTGACCGCTGGTTTTGACGTGATTGAACTGCATGGCGCACACGGTTATTTACTGCACGAGTTTTTATCGCCGGCAAGTAATAAACGTACGGATGAGTACGGAGGATCGTTCGAGAACAGGGTCCGTTTTTTACTGGAAGTAATTGAAAGCGTACAGAAAGTTTGGCCAGCAGAAAACCCGCTGTTTGTACGCATATCGGCAACTGAATGGACGGAAGGCGCCTGGACAGCCGATGACTCGGTAGCACTTGCCAAAATATTAAAAAACAAAGGGATCGACCTTATTGACTGCTCGACGGGCGGCAACATTGCTGGTGTTAAAATAGCGTTAAAACCAGGTTATCAGGTTGAATTTGCAGAGAAAGTAAAAAAAGAAAGCGGTATACTTACCGGAGCAGTAGGTTTAATAACCAAACCACACCAGGCCGATGAAATTATACAGGAAGGCGAAGCCGACGTTATATTTATGGCCCGCGAAATGCTGCGCGACCCGCATTTTGCACTACGTGCCGCACATGAGCTGGGTCATGAAGTAGAATGGCCTGCCCAGTACGCGCGGGCTAAATGGTAGTTTGAAGAAGAATCAAGAGACAAGAATCAAGAGTTAAGACACACAACCATAAACAATAAATAACACATAACTATGAAACGTACAGCAAACGCCCATTGGAACGGCACTTTACAGGCCGGCAGCGGAGAAATTACCACTCAAAGCACCGTGCTTAACAAAACCCAATACTCTTTTAAAACCCGCTTTGCCGATGGTATTGGCACCAACCCCGAAGAACTGATTGCCGCCGCTCATGCAGGCTGTTTCACTATGGCTGTTGGTGCTGCTTTAACCCAGGCCGGCTTTACTCCCGGCGACCTTACAACCGACGCCATTCTTGATCTTGATATGCAAGCCCTAAGCATCACCGGTATTCATTTAGAATTAAAAGCAACGGCAATTGATGGTGTAGACGAAGCTAAATTTAAAGCCATTGCCGAAGATGCAAAGGCAAATTGCATTATATCAAAAGCGTTAAGCGTGCCATTTACTTTAAATGTTACTTACGCATAAGCGATAATTCTCCTCTATGTCATTGCGAGGAACGAAACAATCTCGTAGCTATACATGTTCGCCCTGTAGACTAAGAGATTGCCGCGCTACGCTCGCAATGACATATTTTTTTTCCTTATTTCTGTATCAACACCAATAACTCTTGTGGTGTTTCGTAAGTAGTCCCCTTATAATCCAGAGCTTTTACGCCTACGCAGAGCGTATCTACCGCATGGCTGGCATGGGTGATATAAATCTTTCCCCTTACATCGGGCTGAATGCCTTCACCAGCCAGCTTTAAGCCGGTAAACAGCTTCATCACGCTGTCAATACCCGCTGTTCTGGTAAAATTCTTAACCTTACCCTGCGGAAAATAGTAATCAAATTTATCACAGGTAATCCTGAACTGGGTTTCGCGCCCAAGTTCTGTAAATTTGAATTGGATGCTTTTTACGGCATCGGCAGGGTTGGTTTTAGGTTTGCACGATAAAAGAGTAACGAAGGGTAGAATAATAAATAAGGCGGATTTACGCATGGTTATTATTATAGATTTAATAATCAAACTTATATAATTTCTCGTACATTCAACCGTGAAATTTTATTTGGGTGTAACCGATAATAATTGGTTTAAAAATTTAAGCCAAATTAATCCTGAAGACGTAAATTTCTGGCAACCTGGAGGCAAACAAGAATTTAAAGCCTTATTATCAGGTTCGCCGTTTCTATTTAAATTGAAAAAACCTTTGAATGTTATAGGAGGTATTGGCTTTTTCTCGAGCCACACGTTCCTACCTCTTTCTGTGGCTTGGGATACTTTTCATGAAAGAAATGGAACGTCAAGTTTTAAAGATTTTCAATCAATGATCTTTAATTACCGAAATGACAAATCAAATCTCAATCCCACTATTGGCTGTATCGTGCTTACAAACCCTATTTTCTTTAAGCAAGCCGATTGGATTCCTATCCCCGAAAATTGGGCCAATAGCATTGTTCAAGGTAAAAGCTATTCAACAGATGAATTTATCGGCCAAAACTTATGGACCATAGTTGAAGAACGTCTTAGCCGATATTTGCCAAATACTTATGAGACTAATAACCAATGGTTGATGGAGCCGGCCGCGAGATACGGGAATCCAGTTTTAGCGAAGGTACGATTAGGGCAAGGCGCATTTAGGGTTTTGGTAACAGATGCATACACAAGAAGATGTACAATCACCGGCGAAAGGACTTTACCAGTACTTGAAGCTGCGCATATTCAATCGTATTCCTTGGAAGGGCCAAACGTGATATCAAACGGATTACTTTTAAGATCGGACATTCATAAATTATTCGACAGTGGGTATGTAACTATAACTAAAGATTTAAAAGTCGAAGTAAGTAAAAAAATAAAAGAAGAGTTTGACAACGGCAAAGAGTACTATAAATTCCATGGAAATGGCCTTTTATATTTGCCCAACAGAGATATGGATAAGCCAAATCCATCCTATATTGATTGGCATAATACAAACATTTACAACGGTTAAATCCCCATTCAGTGGGTTAGGGGGCTCCTACTTCAACACATCCAACACCCTGAACATTTTTTCTTTTATCCCCCTGCTTGATCCGCTGAAGTTATTAACCATGATAGAAAAGCAAAGTTCGCGGCCGTTGTGGGTTTGGTAGCCCGCATAGCAAAGCACGCTGTTAATGGTGCCGCTTTTCATTTTCATATCGTTGTATACGGGCAGGCTTTCGTAAAAATCAGGAAACCAGCTTTCCTTTTTGGCCGATTGCAGGATGCGGGCCATGGTATTTGTGCTTACCCTATCGCCGGACGAGAGGCCGCTGCCATCGTAGGTGTTCATGCTATTCGCATCGATACCGCGGGCCTGCCAAAATTTCTGTACTTCTTCTACCCCGTTTGCAGTGGTAGGTTTACGGCCCTGTTTCCAGGCTATGGTTTTAAGCAATTGCTCGGCATACAGGTTAATACTTTTTTGATTGAGCCAGTAAATGATCCGGCTCAGCGGCGGCGATGAAATAGCAGCCAGATTTTTGGTAATCAAAGGCGCCTTTAATCCTTTTGCCGTTAATGTGGCAACAGATTCGGGATCGAAGCCCACTCCAATTCCTAATTTCTTCAACGTATCCGACAAACGCAAAGCTGCATCATAAGCGGCATCGGGCGTGGCTGCCGAGATGCTTTTTTTATCTTTATCAATAGCGTAGCTGCCGCGCAGGTACATTACTTTACTGCCAACAGGCAAAAAAGCGTAGGCATTGTCGCCGCTGCCTGCCGGGCCATTAACCAATTCGCTTTTAAAAGTAAGGTACGATACATTGGGCACAGTGTACGAAACGCCAATAGGATTGCCCACAGCGCCAGTGCGCAATTTAATATCAAACTGGTTTTCGCGCCAGCAAAGGCCCGATGTTCCGGCGCCATAGTAGTTGCCAATATCCTGCCATATCCACCCTTCGGGGATAGATTGGGTGCCAAATACGCTGTCATCACCAATAATGCGCCCGTTTATTTTTTTGATGCCTGCAGTTTTAAGGGCGTCAGCCATTAAGGCCAGCACATGTGCTTCTTTGGTTTGCTCGTACCGCCAGCTGCCCAGGGTTGGGTCGCCGGCACCTTTGATAATGATATCGCCATTGAGCGTGCCGTCGGCAGCAATCTCGCCGTTGTAGCCCAATTGCGTCTGGTACCTGAAATCGGCACCCAAAACGTTAAAGGCTGTAATACTGGTAATAGTTTTTAGGGTTGATGCCGTAGCCAGCCCCATGTTGGGGCTGGCGGCAAATACCTGTTCGCCGGTTTTGGCATCCAAAACAGTGAGCGAAAGCGATGCATAACGGCACTGGCTATCGGCCTGTAACCTGTTAAATGCAGCTGATAATCTTGATTGCAGGTCCTGGGCATAAGCCTGCCCGCTTAAAATAAATAAACTAACTATCAATAACCGCTTCATCCTGCTCCTTAACGTTCCCCTTGGTAATATAATATATCGGGATACCTATCAACACTATACCCAGGCCAAATAACGCGTAGTCGCGTTTATAAACTAACAATAAAATACAAAATGCAATTCCCATCAAAATGTAAATGGCTGGCAATACCGGGTAGCCAAAAGCTTTGTATGGCCTTTCTAACCCAGGCTTTTTCACCCGTAAAATGTAGATGCCGATAATGGTAAGCACATAAAAAATTACAACTACCAGGGAGATCATATCCAGCAAATCGCCATACCTGCCGCTTAAGCAAAGTACAGATGCCAGTGCGGCTTGTATCCATAAACCAAACTCGGGCACGGCAAATTTATTTAGTTCGCCTGTCCTCTTAAAAAACAAGCCATCTTTTGCCATGGTATAATATACACGCGCACCGGCCATAATTAAACCATTATTGCAGCCAAAAGTTGATATCATGATCATAACAGCAATTATCTTGGTGCCTATGTCGCCAAAAATAACATTCGATGCAGTTACAGCCACCCTGTCCTTTTCGGCGGTCGCAATTTCGTGCAGCGGCAATACACCTGTATAAACTATATTGGCTGCAACGTAAATAACGGTAACTATCATGGTACCAAAAAATAAGCTTAACGCCACATCACGTTTAGGGTTGCGCATTTCGCCGGCAATAAAGGTTACGTTGTTCCATGAATCGCTGCTGAATATTGACCCTACCATGGCCGAAGCTACTGCCCCTAAAGCTGCGCCGAGGCCCAATTTTGTAAAGCTTCCATCCTTGTTCAGGTTATGCAAATCCCAGGCATTACTCCAGTTGGCATGCCATACTTCGGGCTTTAAGGCAACAAAACCAAAAATAATGAGTCCGAATAAGCTTAACAGTTTGGTTAAAGTAAAAGTAGTTTGAATCCATTTGCCGCTTTTTACACCACGGGTATTGATATACGTTAGTAATATAATAACCGCTATTGATACCACTTGTGCTGCACTTAAACTGAAAGTGGGCTTAGCCTCGCCTAATTTTAAATAGTAATTATGTGGGAATAAAATATGATCCTCACTTACCGGATGTATCAAATACGCCGTAAATTTTGAAAAAGCCACGCCAACTGCAGCTATAGTGCCGGTTTGTATCACCGCGAAAAAACTCCAGCCATACAAAAACGCTATAAGTTTATTGTACGCTTCTTTCAGGTAAACATATTGTCCGCCTGCTTTAGGGTACATTCCGCTCAGCTCGCCGTAGCTTAATGCTGCTGTCAATGTCATGAAACCGGTTATAAGCCAAATGGCTATAAGCCAACCTGCTGAGCCTACATTACGTACAATGTCGGCAGCAACTATAAATATACCTGAGCCTATCATTGAGCCTGCTACCAGCATGGTGCCATCAAGCAGGCCAAGCTCATGTTTCATTTTTGGTTGTCCGGAATCTTTTGCCATAAATTAAAAAAGGGTTTAAACCCCTAAACTATTCAAAAACTTTAATATTGACAGGCTATTGTAAAGAAAATAAATTTACTATTTTGCAACCACCAATTACACCCTGCTATAGTCAGTGTAGTATTAAGTCGTTAGTCTTAAGTCAGTAGTCTTAAGAATTAAAGAAAAAAAGTAAAAAAAGACTTTTGAATTGCGACTTTAGACTTCAGACTTGGCAAAACTTACTTTAATAAACCAAATTTGTTACTATGGATTTTTTGAACACTTACTTAATTTACTTAATTCCGGTGTTTGGGCTCATCGGTATTGCCGTTATGGCTGTTAAAGCCGCCTGGGTTACCAAACAAGATGCAGGCGATGGCGACATGGTTACGCTGGCCGGCTACATTGCCGATGGCGCAATGGCCTTTTTACGCGCCGAGTGGAAAGTACTCGGCGGCTTTGTTGCCGTAGCGGCCCTGCTACTGGCCTGGAGTGGTACTACCGTGGCCACATCAAGCCCGGTTATTGCCGTGTCATTCATTATCGGAGCGTTTTTATCGGCCTTTGCCGGTTACCTGGGCATGCGCATTGCAACCAAAGCCAACGTGCGTACCACGCAGGCCGCGCGTACCAGTTTAGCGCAGGCATTAAAAGTATCGTTTACAGGTGGTACTGTAATGGGCCTTGGCGTTGCCGGGTTAGCCATTATTGGTTTGGGTTCGCTGTTTATATTGTTTTACCAGTTTTATGTAGTTAATGTTGCCGGCAGCACCGTAAACGGCGAGGCGATGGCCAAAGCGCTGGATGTATTGGCTGGCTTCTCGTTAGGTGCCGAATCGATAGCGCTTTTTGCCCGTGTGGGTGGTGGAATTTATACTAAAGCAGCCGACGTGGGCGCCGACCTTGTGGGCAAAGTGGAAGCCGGCATCCCCGAAGATGACGTGCGTAACCCTGCCACCATTGCCGATAACGTAGGCGATAACGTAGGCGACGTTGCCGGTATGGGCGCCGATTTATTCGGATCGTACGTGGCGACTATGCTGGCTACTATGGTGCTGGGCCGCGAGATTGTGTCACATGATGCTTTTGGAGGCATTGCCCCTATCCTGTTGCCAATGGTTATAGCAGGTTTAGGTTTAATATTTTCGATAGTTGGTGCAGCAATGGTGAAAATTAAAAGCGAAACCGATAGCGTACAAAAAGCTTTAAACATAGGCAACTGGGCATCTATTATATTAACCGCAATAGCCACTTATTTTGTCGTACAATGGATGTTACCCGAAGGCGAGTTTCACATGGTACGCGATGAAGTTAACGGCGTAGTAAAAGCTGGCATAATTCCATTTACCAAAAACGGCGTATTTATGTCGATAGTGGTAGGTTTGGTTGTAGGTACTTTAATGTCTATCATTACCGAATACTATACCGCTATGGGCAAACGCCCGGTATTAAGCATCATCCGTCAATCGTCAACAGGGCATGCTACCAACATCATCGGTGGTTTATCTGTAGGTATGGAATCAACGGTGTTACCCATCCTGGTTTTAGCGTCGGGCATTTATGGCTCGTACCATTTTGCGGGTTTATACGGGGTGGCTATTGCTGCTGCCGGTATGATGGCAACAACAGCTATGCAATTAGCTATTGACGCCTTTGGACCAATTGCCGATAACGCCGGTGGTATTGCCGAAATGAGCCGCCTGCCCGAAGAAGTGCGCCACCGTACAGACAATCTGGATGCTGTAGGTAACACTACTGCAGCTACCGGCAAGGGTTTTGCCATTGCGTCGGCCGCGTTAACCTCACTGGCTTTATTTGCAGCCTTTGTGGGTGTTGCGGGTATCGAGCATATTGATATTTACAAGGCCGATGTTTTGGCCGGTTTATTTGTGGGTGGTATGATCCCTTTCATCTTCTCGGCATTGTGTATCTCGGCTGTAGGCCGTGCTGCCATGGCCATGGTTGAAGAGGTTCGCCGCCAGTTCCGCGAAATTCCGGGTATTATGGAGTACAAGGCCAAACCCGAATACGAAAAATGCGTGGCAATCTCCACCAAAGCATCCATCCGCGAGATGGTTGCCCCTGGGTTAATTGCGCTAATCACCCCTATCATTATCGGTTTTGCCTTTGGCCCCGAAGTGCTGGGCGGGTTATTGGCTGGTGTAACCGTATCGGGTGTATTGATGGGTATTTTCCAGAGCAACGCCGGTGGCGCATGGGATAACGCCAAAAAATCATTCGAAAAAGGCTGCCTTATCAACGGTGAGATGTACTACAAAAAATCAGAACCACATAAAGCGTCAGTAACCGGCGATACCGTAGGCGATCCGTTTAAAGATACTTCAGGCCCGTCGATGAACATCCTGATCAAACTGATGTCGATAGTTTCGCTGGTTATTGCACCGCATTTGAATGCGAACCACGTAGCACCAACAGCTATGAAACACGAGGTTAAAAAACAAATTATTGTTCAGGCTTATGCATCGCCTGTAACTAAAGTTGATAAAAAAGGGTAATTACTTTTTAGGAAATTTATGGAAAGCCACCTGTTGAGGGTGGCTTTTTTTGTTGGAATCAGAATTTACAGGATTAAAGAATTAACAGAATAACTGTCCGGAATTTTCAGAATTAAAGAAATGACAGAATTTTTTCTGAACCGGGATTCTTCAGATTTTTTGGATTAATGGTCATTTTTAATGCAAAGTATCTGAGCCTGCTAAGTTATGAATAACCTGAGCGCTTTCAAAAAATAGAAGATTTAACACATTGATATCGCTTTCTCCCGCAGTAAAAAATACCTACCCATAGGTATTTTTTACTGCAACCCCTTTCCGTAATTTTATTGTTCAACAAACCTGATCATTATCAGCAACCTGCGTTATCATGAAAGAATTAGGGCGAACCTGCACACCGAAAAAACTATTATTCGTTATCACCATTATTGCCCTTTTTATTTCGTGCAAAAAAGAAACCACCGCCGACGGTAAAAATGATGGCAAGCCAGCTGATAATGCCAAAGTGTATTACTTTACAAGCGATGGGCTATATTTAAACGATAAAAAAATATCGGCCACTAACCCAGGTATGACCGCTACGTTAGATGAGAACGGCGACATCGTCGACTATGATGCAGCATCTGTATTTAAAAACGGCACGCCTATATCTACACCAACATCTACTATGTACTATCACGTATTGTGCTATTATATAGATGGTAATGACGTATACACCGGTGGTTATGAATATTACTATACCCCTGATATACATCTATACAGCCGGATAGCTTATTGGAAAAATGGCGAGAAAATGCCTTTAGATTTTGATAATTGGAGCGATGCGGATTTTATATTCAGCATATCGTCAATCGGTAAATACAAGGGTGATATTTACATAGCCGGCGATAGCCGAATTGGAAATATAGCTTACGCCCCCTCCAGGAATATGCTTTGGAAAAATGGCAAGTTTGTTTACCCTACAGATTATTATACCTACTACGCGTATCAACACCCAATCACTGTAAACGGGCAACTGGTGTTTGTAACTAAAGATAGCAATGGCACTTATAGGTTGTATCATAACAACGGGAGCTTTAGCTCAAACTATTTTGATGTGACTACTGCCTTTTCATTCCTAAGATGCGAAAATGGCGACGATTCATACACCGTATCTACACGGATATTTAATGATGTTGGTTATTTACAATGTAAGGCAGGTAATGTTGCCTTAGATACTGAGCATCGTTATTTGGTATCTGCAACCTATAACGGAACCGATGAATATGTGTGCTTAGGCGATAGATCCACAAGACAACATAACATAGTTTACAAAAACGGCGTGAAAATGGATTTGCCCGCGGTATTTGCCAATATAGATGTATATCGAATAATTGCAAAATAATTCGTAATCAGTTATTTAATCCTTATCCAAACCTGCATATCATGAAAAAAACTTTACTTCTATTACTCCTTATCTTTTTACAGATAAGCACTTTACTAGCCCAAAAAAATGGAAGTGGGGCATCCAACTGGTCGGCATGGAAAAGTGCGCCATGTTTTACCAACCTTTATATTTCATTCCGCTGTTTGGGCTACATTGAATCTATCAACTCATATTCGTACCAATTCAGGTTTAAAAATACCGGATCGCAAAATATTCATTTTAGTTTTGAAGCGCACGTTGGCAGAAATAATGAACGGTTGATGGATGGAGCCTTCAGTGTAGATGCAAAAGGGGAGCGCACACACGAAAGTAGCTACGCCAAGGTTGCGCCGGAGTTTAATACCGATAACTTTTTTAATTATAGAGTTACTGCTTACAAGGAGAGCGAGAAAGACGACTGGACACTACCAACTTATAGCTGTGGCAGCAATGGCGTAAAGTTTTGCGTTCAAAATTGTGACAAGGCGAAAACGACGAACAGTGCATCCACTTCTACAACAAACGGGACAACGTATAATCAAACCCAACAACAAAAAGCTAATAATGTCGCTGCTGTAGATGCACAAAAAAGGCAACAAGCTGCCGATGCCCAAAGAATACAGCAGGACATGCAACGCCAAAACCAGGAAGCGGCAAACCGAAATGCAGAGGCGCAACGCCAACAGCTATTATTAAAGCAACAGCAGAACGCGCAAAAGCAACAACAACTTCAGCAAGGATTGAACCAGGTATCGGCTGCCACAGTAGATCTGATAACTGCTTTAAGCAGCAGGAAACGAGCGAAAAAAGAGGCGTTATCCTATGAAGACGGCCAGGCTTTGTTAGCTATTGTGAATGCCGAAAACCCATTGAATTATGTGCAGAACGTTATCGATATGTTTTCGGACTTAGGGTACACGCTGGCATCCCAAAAAATTATGGACAATGGTACCGTATTCATCTCTATGAATGATAATGGTGGTTTTGTGTCTTACCCGCTATCTATTTTTATTAGTCGGGCAGGGTCAGCCAGCTATGACTATAAGAATACCATCAGTTTTGATTACCAGAGAAAGACCAAATTGATTAAACAATTGGCTGTTATCAGCAATAATTTGGAAGGTTTGAAAATCACAGGTATCTCGCCCAGCCGAAAGGTGGCAGAAGAACAAAAGCAAGTCGCGATCGACGAAAGAAAAACGATTGAGAGCACCAATACTTTAACGGATGCCCGCAACTTTGAAGCCTATTGTGATTTTTTAGCAATGGAGGTTGAACATTTGAATTTTAAGCTCGATAGTGTTTCGGGATACAACTTAAGTACCCAGGGCAAATATATACGCCTGTATTACAAAAACTTAACCGTAGCAATTATACACTCCTTTTATACATTGAAGGCCGTAAATATGCCAGATCAGGTTGACCATTATAAAATGAATAAACTGATTGCCATTACGGCAGATAATGATGTAGCTGAACAGGCATTAGAAAACTCCGATCTGCATAAACTGTTAGTGGCTAATTCCGAACATTATTTCAAACAAGGCGGCAAGTTTTATTACCCCCTTTATCAACTTGAAAAAAACGAAGTGTTCAGTAACATTTATGTAAAAGGATATTTGTCGCCCAATTATAAAGGGATAAAGTATTACATGGCCAGGGCCGAATTAAGCGCGCGTGCAACACTTGCAAAAAGCGATAAAATAGTGGTGAATTTACGGCAAAAAGGAGATTTATATAGTACCGGAAGAGGCATTCTGCGTGATAAACCCAAAGCGCTCTCTTTTTATATGAGAGCAAGCGAAATGGGCGACAGCGTATCCATGTGTAACATTGCATCGGTATACATGTTTGATGGCGATGGTATCCAGGAGGACGATGCGAAGGCTATGGAATGGGCGCAAAAATCAATTGACCACGGCTATATGGATGCCTATGCAACGTTGGGGATAATTTACCAATATGGTAAAGGGGTTAAGAGCGACCCTAAAAAAGCCAGGGAACTATATGAGCTTGGCGCGTCGAAATCATCGCCTGCCTGCATGCGCAGCCTATCAGACTTGTATAAAAATGGCAATGGCGTGCCAAAAGATAAAGCCAAAGCAATAGAATGGATGGAGAAAGCCTGCGCCATTGGCAAAGAAAGAGACCAGGAATTTTACTGCACTTATTTAAAGGATCTTTTAAAGGAGTAGAAGGGGAATTTTAAATTCCACACTTTCATTTTTAACTCATTATTTAAACAAACCTGCTCACTAATTAATGCCAGTGTTATTATGAAAAAAACCTTACTCCTCTTCGCTTTATCCTTTCACCTTACGCTTTTATTCGGGCAGCAAAAACTCACCTACAATTGGGGGCCGTGGGTACAAAATCCTTGTTTTAAAGGCTTACAAAGCCGGAGCAAAGTACGGGATTATAACGAATCGGCAAAAAAATACACCTGGGATATTGAAATCAAAAACAATTATGGCATAAAAGTTTCATTCAACTATGATATTCAAAATTCGTCGTTGGATGGCAGGGTAAGCATAAATGCCGGCGGGACAGAAAAAACCTGGGCTTTACATCCTTCCAATACGATTATTTATATAGGATTTTCGAAGGTGTGTTTTGACCCTAACGATCGTTGCTCCATCAATTCAAACGGCGTTCAAAATAAAGGGTATAAATGCTACGCAGATTGTGATAACGGAGTGCCTAATACACCGGCTTTATGTGGGAATACAAGCAGTACATCGTCTGCATCAACCACCAACCAGCAACAAAAAGCCGCAGATGCCCAACGCGTGCAGCAAGAAGCGCAAAGGCCAAACCAGGAAAATGTCAACAGACAACAGCAATACGTAAATGCCATAAACGCTGGCGTACAGGCGCATAACTCGGGCAATTATACAGAGGCAAAAACTCAGTTTAATAATGCGGTTGGTCTATCGGTTACCACACAGCAGCGTGCGACAGCCCAGGATTATTATAATAAAACAGTGAGCCTGGAAAAAAGCCAGGCTAAGGTTCAAACTGCCGTTGCGGTGGTAAATGCAGCTCAGCCCTTGGTTGAAGGCATTTCTGGCCTGATCAGTGATCTTAAACGGCAAAAACGGGAACGGGAGGTGGCGTATGCGCAGCAACGGCAGGAAGAAGCAAAGAAAGTGCAGGAAGATTACCAGAATAATCCCGGTAAACAGGAATACGATATGGCGAGAACCGAACACGTAATTAATGCTAATTATGACCAAGCGATAGTGCTGTATAAACAATCTGCCGCGAAGAATTACTTTTCGGCCTGCGAACAGCTTTTTTATGCTTACAGCCAGGGTGAGATAGCAGTTGTTGATTTAAAGCAAGCCATACATTATGCGATGCTTGCTGTAAGCAATGCGAAAAGTAATAATTTGAAGAGTAACTGGTTAATGAAAATAGGAAATTTGCTTCGAAGCAATGAATTAGGTACCGATAAAAATATACCGGAAGCAATTGAGACCTATAAGGCGGCCTTTGACGTTGTTGATAATGACGATAAATTCAGTAAATATCTTGCAAGCGCTTCCATTGGGTATTCATATGTAACCGAAAAAGATAAAATGCAAAATAGCTATAAAGAGGCGTTGTCCTGGTTTCAAAAGAGTTTGGAATTTGCGAACGGAGAGATGAAAGAGAGCCTTGAGCTATCAGTTGCCAAAATTAAACTGGAGGGTGGCCATGGGGTTGAAAAGAATACAGCCGAGGGCGAACAGGCATTAAAAAAACTACAGGAATCGCAAAATTACCGCATTTTAACAAGCCTGGCATTTTTATATTTAGATGGTGAAACTATTGAAAAAAGCAGTGCGCTATTTACCCAGTTAATTTCCAGGGCTGTAGCCCTGCCCGGACCTAATCCGTTGAATTGTGGAGCATATGCAAAAATGGATATTGGTTATCAATATCTTAAACGGAACAATTTGCCCGAAGCCGAAAAATGGTTTGCAGAAATAGGAAATTGCAAAACTCAAAAAGAAGAGCTATCCGGAAATTATTCTTATATCGCCAGGTATTACTACGGTAAAACTGCAGAACACCCAAATTATGAAAGAAGCGCCTATTGGCTGCAAAAATCAGTCGACGCCAGCAAATACCAATTTGGCGACGACTTCTATCTTTTGGCCCAGTATTATTTAAACGGTACCGGCGTAGAAAAAGACCCCAAAAAAGCATTGAAATATTTGAAAAAAGACTGTAAATACAACGCCCGGAGCTGCAAGCTAATGGCCACTATCAAAGATTAAAAGGATTGCTATAAGCTACACCCACCCTTCGCTTATTACTTTCCTCAGCAAATCCAGGGGGGTTTTTACACCTGCTTTACTTAGAATATTTTTCCGGTGGGTATTAACGGTGTGGATGCTGATGTATAATTCGGCAGCGATATCCTTACTGTTCCGGCCTTCTACAATGTGTTTTAAAATTTGCTTCTCCCGTTTTGTAAATAGATCAGACGAGTGGGTGAATGTTACAGTATCCTGTATATTGTAATAGGATGGCTGCCCATCCAGGCCAATGATTGAAAAGCAAGGCTTGCCTTCGGGTTTAATGTGCGAGATATCTGTATGCAGTACAAGGCTTCGGTAATAGCTATTTTCGTCGTACTCTATGGGTATTATTTGGTGCAGCAAACGGATATAGTTGTTGTTTTTAGCTTTAATCCTATAATCGTGCATGTATTTGTAGCTGCCTCTTTTTGCCAATGGTAATTTAGTCAAAAACTCCGTCGACCGGCCTTCAAAACCCAGAAACCAGGGTTTATCATCCGGGTGTATCCTGTCTAAAAAAAACATAGCGTTCACTTCTTCAGGTGCAAAACCCAGCACATCGGCTATCTCGGGGCTTATAAACTCCAGTTCCATATGGTAAACATTAAATACCATGTAGTAATGCCGGCCCGGCTGAAAAACACTTAACAGCCGTTTATGAAACTCAATTTCAATCTTCAACTCTTCTACGTGAACAGCGTCGGTTTTAATGGCAGTGCCCCATATTTTTTTGGCAGTAAGGTAAATGTCTGAGCCTCTTTTTTCCATCAGTGTATTTTCATCACGAAATATAGGTACAAGTTTCAACAAGTTGTTTTTTTAATACAATTAATAGGATAAAGCACCGGATTAAGGCCGTTTAAAGGCTCATTAACAACGCGATTGCACTTTTTTGGAATGCCCATTTATCGCCGGCAAAAGGAGTATTAAGCCGTTGCTAAGTAAATAAGGTAATAAGCCTGTTTTAAATACCAGTTATTCAAACGCAACCAATTAACAATCAGAATAGTACCAACCAACACAATTAACAATCACTTAACATTAAGCAACGGTGTTAACATAAACATAATATTAAAATAGCATTTAGTTAACGTACCTTTGTGCCGAAATCAAATTCTTGCGTCAACCTGAATTTTTTCCATCCCCCAACATATGAAAGATAAAAAAATAAAATCTGTAGCCAAAGAAGCTCGTAAGGCTCTTAAAAAACAATTAAACGATAAATTTACGGCTCAGTTAAAAACCATCGTGAGCGAATTTGAGCCAGAATTAAAAGGCCTGACCAAGGCAATTGAAAAAGCTTCTAAAAATTTGGCCAAAGCAATTGCAGCAAAAATAAGCGACAAAAAAGACGAACCAGCAGCGCCAACCAAAAAAACCAAAGGAATTGTTGTTGAAGTTAAAGAAGCCGCTTTACCAATAGTTAAAGAAGCCGCATCTCCGGCGCCTGTTGCTAAAGTTGCCAAAACAGCTACCAAAACAGCCGCTCCTAAGTCGCCAGCAAGCAAAAAGGAAAGCGCCCCTGTAAAATAAACCTGTAAATACGACGGTTATTTTTACTGCAATTTGGTGTTTCATATTCACAAATAGAAAATTTATTAACTTGATTAACAAATAGTTAAATTCAATTTAACTATTGTAAGTTAAAATAAAAAATGTAAATTGTCGGTTGCGAAAACTGATAATTTACATTGATTAAACCAGACTCATTAGCATCAAAAGCGAATAGCGCTTGTGGTGCCCGATGCGGCAACGTGCAACAAGCAGCAATTGCCAAGGCAGGACTTTACCAACAGGTAAGGGATTTTTTTTCTGGTATATTTGACACCAGCAACTGGCCCGCCCGATGGCATTGCGGCACATGGAGCGAATTCCATGGCTGGCTGTATATTTTTTCAGACCTGCTCATAGCAGTATCTTATTTTGCAATCCCGCTGTTGCTTATCGTCCTGCTCACCAAGCGTAAGGATGTACCCTTTCCAAAAATACTTTGGTTGTTTGTTGTTTTTATTGTTTTATGCGGCATTACCCATTTTATTGATGCCGGCATTTTTTGGTGGCCGGCATATCGCCTGAGCGCGCTGTTGAGGTTACTTACCGGTATTGTATCGGTAACAACGGTATATGCGCTATACCGGATAATGCCCACGGTGCTTTCGTTACGGTCTGTAAACGAACTGCAAAAAGAAATAAATGAGCGTAAAATTGCCGAAGAAAAGCTGGCTGCCAGCGAGTTCCTGTTACTGGAGGCCGGCCGAATGGGTAAATTTGGCGGCTGGGAAATGGATTTACTCACTAATAAAGTAACTTGGTCAAAAACCATTTTTGATATCCATGAACTGCCCTTTGATTATGACCCCACTTTTTATGATTTCAGCCGGTTTTACGCCGAACCGTATTTGACGATAATGACCCAGKCATTAAACGAGTGCCGGGATACAGGCACGGGTTATGATCTGGAAGTGCAGCTGATAACGGCCAAAAACAACCTGGTCTGGGTGCGCGCCCGCGGCGAGATGTTATACGATGAGCGTAGCAAGCCCACCAAATTAAGAGGTGTATTTATGGATATTGATAAATACAAACTGAATGAACTGTCGTTAAACAAAACGGTAGAAATGGTTACCAAAAACAACCAGCAGCTCAAAAACTTTACCCACATCCTGTCCCATAACATCCGTAACCATGCCAGTAATATTTCGCTGGTATCGTCATTAGTTGATGAAAGCACGTTGGATGAAGAGAATGGCGAGCTATTTCAGAAGATTAGAAAGATTTCGGAAGGCTTGAATACCACACTCGAAGATTTATCATACGCCATTAAAATTAAAGACGAGATCATAGAAGCCGAGCGGATAAACTTTAAGGAAATAACCACTAAAATTCTGGGAATTATCGAGTCGGACGTAGCCGCAAACCACGCGGTAGTTACGCAGCAGTTTGAGGTTGAAGAGGTTATTTTCCCTAAAATTTATTTGGAAAGTATCCTGATGAACCTGTTAAGTAATGCAATAAAATACCGTAAGCCGGGCATCGAGCCGAGGGTTTTATTAAAAACATACAAGGACGAAAACGGGGACACCGTTTTAGAATGTACCGATAACGGCATCGGCATTGACCTGAAGCTACACGAAAAAAAGATTTTTGGCCTTTATAAAACTTTTCATGACCGCAAAGACTCACATGGCGTTGGTTTGTTTTTAACCAAAACCCAGGTCGACTCGCAAGGCGGGCAAATAACCGTAACAAGCAAACCCAATAGCGGCAGCACATTTAAAATAACCTTTAATGAAAAAAATTAATACTCTTTGTGTGATAGATGATGATGATATCTACACTTTTACCATCAAACGCATTATTGCCAAAGCGGAAGTTGCCGAAAAAACCATTTTTTTTCATAACGGCCAGGTCGCAATCGATTTCTTTCACAATTGCCTTGAACTTATCAGCAATCTGCCGGATATGATCCTGCTTGATTTAAACATGCCGGTACTTGACGGCTGGCAGTTTTTGGATGAATTTATAAAGCTGGTGCCCCGCCTTGGCAAAAAAATACTGATTTATATTGTAAGTTCGTCAATTGACGAAGACGACTTTAAACGCGCCAAAGCCATGGAACAGGTATCTGACTTTATTGTAAAACCCCTTAACGCCGGCGATTTAAGGAATATTGTAGATCAATGGGTATAATGCGAAAAAGCCTAAGGCAAAAGGCTTAAAGCTTAAAGCCGGGTGTCTAAAAGGATAGTATGTTAAGTACCCTGGCTTTTCTTCGCGCATAATCCTTAGCTTCGTTATTGATTTGTGCTGACGCCTATGTTTACTTTCAATACTTTTTACAATAGCCTTCGGTTGCGCCTGCATTACCTATATCTTTTGTATGCCGTGCCGTTGGTGGTTATTATTGCCATAATAACCCCGGCTTTTCAAAGTCCCGACGAGCCCAACCATTTTGCCCGCGCCGAACAGGTTTCAAGGCTTGAATTGGTCCCCACTTTTGTGTACGACAAGGCGCACCCCATTACCGCCGCCGATTCCATATCCAAAGACCCAGCTATTGTTTACCCAGACAGGGGCGGCTTCATGGTTGATAAGGGCATTTACCAGCTCGATCATATTTATAGCCCCCTTGCACGCAACGGCAATATAAAAGTGGCGGCGTTAAAAACAGATAGCGCCAAAAACTTACAGTGGCACGCCGGCACCATATATTTCAATTTTGGCAATACGGCCATTTATCCGCCGGTTGTTTATTTAATGCAGGCCCTGGGTATTGGGGTGGGTAAGCTGCTTCATTTAAGCATCCTGAATACACTGTACCTTTCCAGGATATTGAATGGTTTACTGTGCGTAACGCTATGCTTTTTTGCCCTGATGCTGGCCAGGCAAAGTAATATTTTATTATTCATCGTGCTACTTTTCCCGATGACGGTATCATTATTCGCTTCGGTAAGCCAGGACGCTGTTTTAATCAGCTGTTCTTTTTTACTCGTTGGGTTTATGGACGATTTCGCCTTTGGCGATAGCCATCGGCCCAAATGGAAACTGTACACTATGGTTATCCTGGTAGCTATCATCGGCATTGCCAAGCCGCCTTACATCATCTTCGCTTTTTTATTCCTGTTTTTAAACCTTAGCCCAAAACAAAAGGCGGCTGGCATTATTGTCCCTTTTGCGGTATTGGTGCTTTGGCTCATCATCAATCACGGCAGTTTCATGATCAAGTTTGCACCAGCCGAAATGAGACTGAACTCAAAATTACAGGTATTGTACATTTTGCACCACCCATTCAGGTTCATGGGCATGTTTTTTGATTTTGATAAAACGGCATTACAAAACGTAGCCCGTATGTTTGTAGGCGTACTGGCCTGGCTCGATATGCAGTTACCCGATATTTATTACCGCAATGCATACATCTGCCTCGTTTTGGGTATCATGGTCAGCCTGGGCTTCAAAGGCAGCACCAGGCTCAGGATAGCTTTGCTGGTTTGCGGTATCCTCACCATCGTCGCGGTTATATCGGCCCAATATGTTACCTGGACAGCCCTCGAATCGCCAACCCTCGGCGGTATGCAGGGCCGGTACCTCATTCCTATTTTTCCTTTTATCGCACTGGCTTTATGTGGTTATCCTGTAAATAACACCTTCGCGCGGTTAAAAGCAATCGTGTTACCGGTTGTTTTATTATTCCCGGTATATTCGGCCATCATCATGATACAGGTTATCTGCAGCAGGTATTATTAATGTAGTGTCAACGATGAATTGACGGACAGCTTTAAGTCAAAAGTCTTAAGTTCCAAGTCAAAAAAGAAAAAATCCACCTTTTGGCTTACGACTTTGTACTATTGACTTAACACTATCCCTTTATTTTTGCTTTTCGCCTAAGGAAAACCAGTTGCCCGAGTCGTCTTTAAACAGTGCCTCAAAGCCGTAAAACTCTTTGGTAGGTTCTTTTTTAAACTCAACACCTTTTGCTTTCAACTCCTCGTAAGTTGCCACCAGGTCGTTACATTCAAATACGCCAAAGCCAAAGGTGCCCTGGCTTACCAGGTTGCGCATTTGTTGGGCGGCATCCTTTTTAAACATCATTCCTTCGGCAATGGCCATGAGCGAGATTTCCAGTTCCGGCTGTTCCGGCGGGCATACGGTAAGCCAGCGCATTCCCGGCCCCATGGATGCATCGGTATGCACCTTAAAGCCCAGTTTATTAACGTAAAAATCATAAGCACTGTCCTGGTCCAGAACAAATATGCTAACATGGTTCATTTTTGTGATCATGGTGCCAATTGTTTATTTGCATCAAATATGAATATTAGCAACGGTCTTCACCTATCCAAAATTGCTGTTTTAAACCCAGCCATTTTCTTGCGCAAAACAATTGGGGATAAATTTCAGCGGTGCCTTCACCATATCAGCGGCTCTTTGAAGTTCCCGCTGCTGGTATACCGATGGCGACAAGAGGATTATCTTTTTAAACAAAGCCGAAAAAGAAGTAACACTATCAAAACCTACAGCATAACAAGCTCCGGTTACAGATGCGCCTTTCTGTAAAAGCAGGCGGGCCTGCTCAACCCTCACCGCTATCAGGTACTGGTGCGGGGTTTTGCCATAAGTGGTTTTAAACAGCCGGATAAAGTGAAACTTCGAGAAAAAAGCTTCATCGGCAATATCATCCAGGTTAATAGCCTCGTGATAATGGCCATCAATAAAAAGCTTGGCATGCACAATACGCCTATACAAATAAATCTTCGGGAATGATGCCATATCATTCATTAGCTTGCTGTTACAATGCCGGTAAATATCGGGGAATTATTTGAAATCAGCGTTTGCAGGATTTGAGAATTAGCAGAATTTTGTCTGAACCTGGATTAAGCAGACTAAAGGGTTATCACGATTCCGACAATTTTCAAATCCTCAAATAATTCTTTCATCTGCACATCAATTCAATCCCCATGCAAGCTCATCACGTTGCCATCCGGATCTTTAATACCCAGGAATTTACCCCAGGGCGTTTCGTCAACCTTGCCTAATTGGATGCCTTTGGCGGTAAGGTCGGCAATGTCGGCGTCCAGATCGTCGGTTTTAATAACAAAGCCGCGCACGCTACCTGCCGGCATTTCCGGAAACCAGTTTACCAGGGTGATAGAAACAGCCGAGTTTGGGTATCCCATCTGGATCCATTGCGAACCATTAGGCCCAAAAGGAGCTTCAACAATAACTTCGAAACCCAGTTTTTGGTAAAATGTCTTTGCTGCCTGCTGGTTGGTTACCGGGATAGAGATAATTTCAATTGCTTTCATATTATTTAGCGTTGGTTTAAAAGATTTTCGAGGTTGTTTAATTTCTGTTTCCAGAAACGATCAAAGTATTCAATCCATTGTTTTACTTCTTCAAAGCCATCTGCCTTCAATTCGCAATAGCGCTCACGGCCGCTATCTGTAATTACTATCAGGCCGGCATCATACAGCACCTTTATATGTTTTGAAACCGCGGGCCGGCTGATATCAAAATTACCCGCAATGGTATTTATGGATTGCTTGTCATGTGATAGCAGCATTAAAATAGCCCGCCGGTTGCTGTCGGCAATGGCTTCAAAAGGGTTTGTTATCGCTCTCATTTTGTATCGTTTAGTAATTTAGCCAACCGCCTTGGGATTCCTTTCTTCCAGCCACGTTCCATAAACAAGCTCGATATCATATTCTTGAAGCCTTTGAAACCGCTATGTTCCAAAACCAGCCTGGTACCATCGCCGTCGGCGCTTAACGTCCAGGTAAGTACAGTATCTAATTCAATTACCCCGGGCCTGGGTCCGCCTTTCCAATTGTAAACCAGTTTTTGGTGGGGTATTATCTCCAGTACTTCGCAGTAAACAATACCGTCCCAGCCCATTTTAGGTAATGGTTTGCTGTGAAACTGAAATTTGTGACCAACCACCGGCTTAAAATCATTTTTCATCAACCATTGGCTAACCAGGTCGGCATCGGTCAAATAGCGCCAAACTTTTTCTGCCGGGTGGGCGAAATACCATTTAATAACTAAATCTCTTTGCATAACATGTAACCTATGAGTTACACAAACATATATGTAACTTATGAGTTACGCAAATAATATTTTTCTTTTTTAATCCCTGCGGCTATCTTTTTCGTAATTCGGTTTAAACCGGCCCAAAACACTAAAAAAAGCATGTTGGCAAAAACCTGTCGGTTTAAATTAATATGGTTGGTATATTTATACATTCATGTCAGCAAATCAACATCAATTTTATGGTGGCCTGCCGGTTAACAACATCCCACTTGGCGATCTTTTTATTAGAGAAGATTTATTTAGGGACGTCCCTGATGATTGGCATATTATCATAACCGATATTAAGGGAAGGGTGTGCTGAAGCTAATGGGTTTAATACGATAGGATTAGCTATCTGCCCAACGTAAAATTCATATAAATGAACATTGCAATAACCGATACCGTAGTTACGATATAAAGCGCCGTTGATTTTATAATAATCCGTCTCCAAAGCAAGGCCATCAAAATAGCCATATGAATAATTACAAATGCCAATGAAACCCAAATGGTATATTTATCGGCTGATGCGCTTTCGCCATAAATAAAAAAGCGGGCAAATTGACCTATGATCTGGAGCATAAAAAACAGCACCAGATTTAACATCGTAGTCACCACAAAAACAAATATTTTTTTTATCAGCATATTGCTTTCCCTACTCTCCTTCCGGCGTCTCCTTTAATTCGTCTTCTTTTTTACCCTTGCCCAGTTTAACTATGGGTTTTTCCTGTGTACCGGTAATGGTCATGGGAATACCAAAGATACCCAGCGGTGGCAGGCCAAGACGGAATTGCAGGTTCAGCTTGCCATCAAAACTTACCTGCCCCTCAAATCTTGGGCGGAAGCCGGCCATCCTCATTTTTGTACGCTGAATGGTGATGATATTGTTGGCTATGATAGTTTTAATATCAACCTTGCTTACATCGTTTTTGCCCCCCAGGCTATCGCGCCCGGTTGTTTTACCTACGGCGCTAAATAGTTTAAAGCCTTTTACCTTTACCTTTTTAACCGAAAGCACTCCCCCGCCCTTCAGCGATGGATAAATGGGTTTCATGTCGCCGTTAAGCTTGCCACTTAGTTTATAATCCAACGATACAATACCCTCGGCACTTGCAGCAGATGTGGCCATGTCATGAAACAACTTTACCTCTTTATAAGCCCTTTTAATGTCAAAATCTTTGGCATCAATATGATAATCAAAATAAGCTTTTTGCGGGCTGATGCTGCCATAGGTGGCGTCCATTACCACAGGCGCACCTATCATGGTAAAACCTGTTTGTTTTAAAACTATCTGGCCCTTGCTTACGCTCATTTGCCCTTTGGCGTCATTAATATCAAGGCCATTGTATTTTACTTTTTTAACATCGGCGGTAAAGCTAAGATCGAGGTTGGCGGGTACGAGGATAACGCCTGATTTAGCCGCTTTCGGGGTTGACGGGCCACTGGCAAAAGCCGTAAAATCATCGGCAATGATAAGCCCGCTGCTTAAATTAAATTCGCCTTTCAACGGCGAATTGGGTTTCACAGCATAATCTATCACATTGGATAACGCGCCGTTAAGCACAATAACCGATTTACCGTAATTAGCGGTAAACTGATCGAATTTCATTTTATCCTGGTTAAAACTAAACAAGCCTGTTTTAATGAGGAATGGTTTTGGGAACAACTCGGATGTTAAAATCAAGTCTTTCACCTTCATGGTGCCCGAGTTGGCCAATTGATCATACCGGCCGGCTGTGGCGTCGCTTTGTTTACCTTTAAGGGACAGGTTGGTGGTGATAAGCCCTTTTACATTGTATCCTGCCATGGCAAACACCTTGTAAATTTTACCAATATCCAACGATCCGTGCGATTTGATGCTATAATCCAGGTTATCAAAGTTTTTTAGGTTGGCTTTCAGCATGAAAGGCTGTCCCTCGAAGGTGAGGGATACCGGCTTGATATTAACCATCAAACCTTTTAATGACCCGGTGCTGTTGCTGATAGCTGTGCTTATCTCCAGGTTTTCAACCGGGTGCGGGTAATATTTGGTTTGAATGTAACCGCCATGCAAATCAATCTGCACGTTGGTAACCGGGAATATTCTTTTGGCCGGGATATACCTCCCTTTGGTTTGTACGTCGGCATCCAGATTGCCACGCAAACCAATGCTATCAACCGGGTAAAACTTTTTAATATCGGCCAGATCAAATTTCGCCTTCAGGTCGGCATCAATTAAGGCACCTGCGGTATTGCTTAGTTTTAAATAACCTTTAATATAGTTGTTCAGCGCGTTAATATTCAGGTTGGTCATGGCCATGGCGGCATGGGCCGGGTTTTGGTCGGGGCAGTTGGCATCAAGGTTAAAACTTACGTTTTTCATGGCCTCGGGCAGTTTGGCATATTTAAAGTAGCCATCCCGGAAAGCAGAATGCAGCGTAAACTTAGGGATACTGGTAATCACGGTATCAATATGATGCCTGATGCCTGTTTTCCTGATCCCGGTGGCGTATTTACCTTCGGCTACCATGTGCAACGAGTAGCGGCCTTTTACATCAAAAGCCTTTACTCCAAAGGCCTTGTTCCATTTCTCCAGGTCAATCTCGGTATTTATTTTGGCGAAGATCTGCGGCGATTTAACACCCTTCACTTTAATAACCGATCCAAAGTAATCCTTGCCAATATTAAAATACACCGAGTCGATATTCAGGTTCAGGCTATCGGGATTACAACCCGGAACTTTAGCCTCCATGTTCAGGTATAGGTTTTTTACCGGCTCGGGTGTTTTTTTATTGGCGATATAACCATCGCGGATCTTCATACTGAAATCAAGATCAGGCATTTGTTTGGTGGCGGCAATGTACTTGCCAACAAGCGACATCGTAATCTTCCCGTTACCATTCAGTTCGGTATCATCGGTCCACTTGGCATATTGGGCAGGCAGGGCGGTAAAAATATCGCTCAGATCCTGCTGATCAGATTTTATCCTGAAATCCATACCGTAACCATCTTTCAAAAATTCAAACCTGCCTTTAAAATCAACCGGCAACGCATTAATCATGAGGTCGTTTTTTTGAAATACAAAAGCAAGCGATTTGGTGTTGATGCTGGTAACCAAATCGGCATTTACTTTTTTATGGTAGATATAGGTTTGGCCACCGTAGCTAAAATCTATCGAACCTATCTCGGTGTGGGTGTACAGGTCAAACACATCTTTGCTCAGGTCGCCCCTGCCCTGGTAGTTAAAATCGCGGGCATCAACCAGCAATGGCATCGATTTATCGTTATACACCAGGTGGCTTTTTTCAATCAGTATCTGCTCAATACCTAATGATGCGCTTGCAGTATCCACTGCCTGCGCCGGTTGGGCGGGCTTGGCCTTGTACACATTATAGTTGGCATGCCCGGCGCTATCTACCTGGATATTGATTGTGGCTTTGCTCAGGTAAACGCGGTTAATGTTGATTTTACTTTTAAATACCGAGGAAAGGTCAATAGCCAGCGAAATTTCTTTTGCGGCTACCAATGTATCATTCTGAAAAGGGGCACTACCATTGAGCGAAAAATCGTTCAACGTAAGTGTAAGCGCCGGGAATTTTTTAAAGAAAGACAGGCTTGTACCCGAAAAATTGAGCTTACCATTGATACTGCTGCCCGCCCATTGTTTTATTTTATTGGTAATAGTTTGCGGAAACAAGTATGGCAGTAAAAACATTAATATCAACAGGCTCACCAGGGTAATGCCGGTAATTTTAAGCGTTTTAACGAGTATTTTTTTTATTGGGATGGGCATAAAAATATAGATGATCAGGTGCCATAAAGATAGAGCAAAAAGTTGTGCTGTTGGTAGAATTTAGCTACAAAATAGACTAGCACCCTATAAACCTCCCCTGGGAGCTACCGTATGCGCACATCTTTTTTGAAAGAAAATTGTCATTTCGATTGAGCAAGGGAAGGCAAAGAGCGGGAGCGCGAAAGAGAAACTATCTCTTGAGTGTAGCGAAAAATCTTGAACGCCCTGCTTCCAAACCAGCATATCGGAATGCAGGGCGTTCAAGATTTCTCCTCACCCCACCTGCACACAATCCACCATGTTCGTTCGAAATGACACCGTTTTTTTAGTGATACGGGAATTGGGGTGAGCCTACCTTTTTAAATACGCCGCTATTTCCGCAAAATTCTTCCGCGCTTCATCGTTCAGGCTTTCGTCATTTTCCATGTGTAAAGCCCAGCCGAGGGGTGTACCGTTATATATCTTGTCGGGCATATCCAGCCGCGCCCCGGCCTCGACCAATAGTTTTACGCACTCCAATGAGCCGGAATATATAGCCTGGTGCAAGGGAGTAGCATGACTGTGGAAACCCGCGTTATTCTCCGGGTAGCCATTCGGGTCGGCACCGAGGTTTAGCAGGTAGGTTATCATTTGCGGCTTGCCGTAAAAACCGGCAACGGTTAATGCTACTAATAATTCGGCCTTGTCTGCCCCGGAAGTAAAACGGATTACATCGTCCATTCTATCCAGCCCGATGGCTGCTGCCAGTGTAAGCTGGCCGCCGCGCACAATTAAATGGGCGGCGGCATCAAAATTGCCATGCGCCAATGCACCCAAACCACCGCCTGGTGTTGCGCCGGCATCAATCAGCACATCCATCAAGGCTATCTGTACGCCACATTCCCAGGGGATCCTCCCGGTTGCTACCAGGCCAAGGGCATAATCAAGCTGTTGTTGCATGGTACCGGCAGCAAACTCTTTTATGTAGCCAATGAATAGCTGCGTAACATCCACAATATTTGCCGGCAGTTTGCCATTGCGGATTGGATTATCGGCCACAAACCAAAGCAGGTACGGGTTTTGGAAATAGCCGGGTTCGGGAAGGTCAAGTTTATCTTGTACCAAATGGTGGTTTTCGGTTATCAAAGCGGTTAATAATCCAATATCGCCGGTTTCAATAGCTTCCACAGCCTCCCGGAAAAGCGGATTGGTAATGTCAGAATTTTTCATCCCTCCTGATTGAATGTTAAATAGCCTTTGTCAATTAAAGATACAGATGTATATTTAAATACCGTTCTTAACGGTATTAATTTGCTTTAAACCCATGAAAAATATCATCTTTTTCGCCTTGTTTTTATTTATCATCTCCAATACACAAGCCCAGGCACCAGCTTCAATTATAAAAAGATATAAGGAAATATTTAAGTTGATAAAGGCCAATAAAGCGCAGGAACTATCAAAATTGGTGGCCTATCCCTTAATACGGCAAAACCCGCTAAAAGACATCACCAGCGCTAACGAATTTGTGGCATATTTCCCTATTTTGTTTGATGATGCTTTTAAGAAAAAAATAGCCCTATTTGCCGATAGTGATGTATTTGATCACCACGGCGGCTATGGCCTGGTTGGCGGCGCATTTGATGGCGATATATGGTTAAACAGTGATGGTAAGATACAAGCTATTAATTATAGCTCCAAGCGGGAAACCGACCTGAAAAACCTGCAGACAAAACAAATTCAAAGCAAAATATATCCAACCGTAAGCCATTGGGACGAGAATATATTGGTATTACAATCGCCCAAACTACTGATCCGTATTGACAGGGTTGGCCAAAAACTGAGGTATGTATCCTGGAGCCAGGGCCACCCTACCTCGTCAAAACCCGACCTGGTACTAACCAATGGTGTTGCAGAAGCACAAGGCACCCAGGGCGGCTGGACATATACCTTTAAAAATGGCGACTGGACCTACGTGATAGATGATGTGGAAATGTGCGAAACAGCAAGCCAATGCGGTTATTTCCTTCGCCTCAGCCTTAAAGATGTTGAAAAATCATCAGTAAGGTTGAAGGTGGTTAAATAACAATCTGCCATTTCCTCAAAACGGAAATATCACCTTGAAACTCACATTGCGGCCAATGTTATAAATACCCAGCCGGCCATTAGGCGAAGCCGTATAATATTCAAAATACTTTAGCCTGTTCAGGTTGGATTGATAGGCCGTGTCAAACAAATTATCTACCTGGAAAAAAACTTCGCAAAAGGTTTTTTCCGACCTCCGCTTTATTGTTGTACCCATACCAATGTTAATAAGCGTATAGCCGGGCGTGGCTGTTTCGGTATTATCGAGGGCATAAAACCGGTTTTGAGCGGCATAAGCATCCGCCTCTGTTTTAAACCATATTTTTGAAAACACCCCGTAAGCTTGCTGCAGGGTGATCTTTACCTCGCTGCGTAGGTGCAGCGGGGGGATAAAAGGCAGATACTTTGCCGCCCCGTTTGACTTTTGGATAAGCTGCTGATTTTGATTAATGCCCGTAACATACGCTACACTATTATTAAATGCCAGCCACTTCAGTTTCTGCGGATGCAGGTTAACCGTAAACTCAGCACCATAAAGCCGGGCCTTTGATTGCTGGTATTGATAGGTACTATTACCCGGAACAATTATTACCGGGTTGCCGGCGGCATCGGTTAGCTTAGCCTGGTATATATAATTATCAATCTGGTTGTTAAAAAACTCGGCAATAAGGTCGGCATCCTTCAGGTAAGCAATTATACCCAGGTCTTCCTGCAGGCTAAATTCGGGATTAAAACTCCTGTCGCCCAGGTAAACAATATGTGCGCCCGGGTCAAGGCCGTTGGAGCCAATTTCGGTAATGTTGGGCGCCCTGTAACCCCTGCCAACATTGGCTTTAAGCAGCAGCCTTTCGTTAATGTTGTAAGTAAGTCCCAAACTGCCCGAAAAACCTTTGTAAACATGCTTAAACGCCGGGAACTGGAGATGAGCACCCGCCGTATCGGGCAGTTTAACCTGCTGTTCAAAACCGTTGGCCGCATTAGGCCCAACATAAAAATCATTCCAGCTGATGTGGCGGTTATCATACCTTATGCCTCCCGAAACATCGAGCTTACCAAAACTTTTTTTGCCAAAGATAAAAGCCCCGGCATCAAACAGGTTGTAATCGGGTATCGGAAAATCGGTAGCGGCCTTGCTGCGGTTGGCCTGGTACATACCGTTAATGCCCACAGTACTTTCAATGCCGGCAAATGCGGGCAAATTATATTTCAAATCGTAATTAAGGGTATTAAGTACTACGAACAAACCGGCCTGCTGCGCTAAAGTAGGATGATTATATTCCCTGCGGATGCTTTGCTGCAGCCCAAGCGTGGCATCAAGGCTGCTACCATCAGTCAGTTTTACCTGGTTGTGGGTATAAATGCGGTAATGCTGAATGCGCTGATGAAGCGGAGCTATGGTATATGAGTTTAATTCATTACTGCTAACCAAAGGCCTGTTTTTGATATTATCCGCAGCCAGTTCGTTTACCTGCTTGGTAAACTGCCGCGTAAGCGAATCGCGACTGCCATCAGGTATTTCCTGCCGGTTGTCATATACCGTTGCTGCTATTTGCGAGTAGCCCCATTTTTTATCAACCCTAACCATACCCGATAAATTGTACTCCCTGAAACCTGTGTTGTAGACCAACCCATCAATTTTATCGCGGTAATCATGTGCTGCCTTGGCTGTAGCCCTAAAGGTATATTGCCAGCTTTTATTTTTGTAAGCCAGGCCAAGTGAAGAGCCAATCATGCCGTTGTTGGTATGATAATCGGCAACGTAATCGCCTTTCAATAGGCTATCTGCCCCGTTAGGAATAGCGGGGATGAGGTTAATAACACCGGCAATGGCATCCGATCCGTAGGTTAAGCTGGCCGGGCCTTTAATTACTTCGGCCCTGCCAATGCCATACTGATCTATCTCAATACCATGTTCGTCCCCCCACTGCTGCCCTTCCTGCCTGATGCCATCGTATAAAGTTAATACCCGGTTATAACCCAGTCCCCTTATAAAAGGCTTAGAGATATTAGGCCCTGTGGTAACGGCGCTTACGCCGGGTACTCCCTTTACTATGGCATCAATAATATTGTTGTTCACATTCAGGTTCATCTCCTTTTTTGTCATCACAGCAATAGGCACCGGGTTACGCCGTAGCTCGGTAGCCCGCGATACGCCTGTTATAACCACTTCGTTCAGTTTCGAATAACTCTCTTTCAGGTTGCTGTTTAAAATAACGGTTTGTTGTTTGGTAATAGTTACCCTTAATTTTTCGGGGAGATACCCAATTGCCGAAAAAGACACTTCATAGTTACCAGGAGCTATGTTTTGTAATTGATAATAACCTTTTTGGTTGGCGGTAGTACCTATAGTTGTACCTGTTATAGTAACGGAACCATAGGCCAGGGGCTCGCTGCCGGTTGTTAGGCGGCCTTTTAAAGCCCCAGCCTGGGCCAAAACGTTTATTGACGGCATTAAGAGTATTAAAAAGAGGTATAATATTTTTATTTGCATTCAGATCAATTTTTATTTTAAATACAAATCAAATAAAAATAATTAGTCTTACCTAATTTTATTAAACAAATAAAGCTAATTCCTCATTATACTTACATTAGTTAACATATCTTAGCTTAATTAAAGACTGATATCTCCACACCACCACAAGAAATAAAATGGAAAATGAGAATAGTTTAGATGGGATAAGCCTAAACAGGCAGCCAAACGATTAGGCGTTTACCCAGACGGGTATTTGCAAAACCAACAACAGGATATAAGCGGGCAGCGCAAATGTGGCACCGGGTATTGCACACCCCGTTAAAACACCTATTGCATACCCCGTTAAAAAACGGGGTATTTTAACAATAACTGTTTTTTTTATTTTGATCTTAAATAACTAAATTAGCTTTTGCATAGCCCTGTTTTTATTCCCCCTATAATTAAAACAGTTAAAACCAAAAGGAAACTTTTTCCTTAGTAAACATTTTCGCAAATATTAGGTTAATTTCAATGGATCAAAAAAACATGGCCTCCAATATCCTGGTGATAGATGACGGCGAGATTGATAATATTATTTTTGAAAAAGTGGTCAGGAGGGTAATGTCAAATTCAAGGATTGATGCCTGCAGCGATGCCCCAAGCGCTATTGCCAAACTAATGCATATCAGCAATACGGCACCTCATCTTTTCCCTGATTATATATTTTTAGACTTGACGATGCCGGTTATGGATGGTTGGGATTTTTTGGAGGAATTCAGACGATTAAATATCGATCCGCTTAAGCAAAGTAAAATATATCTTCTATCTTCGTCGATATCAATTAAAGATATTAACCGGTCGCGCATGAATCCTTTGGTGTTTGATTTTATATCTAAACCAATGAACAGGCAAAAAGCCGAAGCCATTTTTGAAGTTGCCTAAGGCTTCAGCACCGTAATATTAACATTTAACGAAACTAAACTTCTTTATCCATGTTGAAAAGCATTTTGGTAATTGAGGATGATACCGACATTTTAAGTACAATTGAAAATGTTTTGGTTTACAATAATTTTGCGGTCACGGGTTTAACCCATACTGATGACATTATTGAGTCTATCAAAACCTACAAACCCGACCTTGTGCTAACCGACTATATGCTCCCCGGTATGAATGGTGGTAAAATATGCCAAACCATTAAAAGCACCAGGGAAACTAACCATATCCCCGTTATACTTATTTCGGCTTATCACCGCCAGGCCATCTCATTGGCCAATTTCAACTACGATATTTATATCCCCAAGCCTTTTGACATCGATAAACTGGTACAAGCTATAAATAAGCTTTTAAATTAGGGGTAATTCAAAAAATAAATATGTTTAAACGTAGTAAAAATACAACTAAGAAACTTTGATGTTTTTAAATAATAAGTATATTTATTACCCCTTCAATATGGTGTATGAATAAACTATTTTTCCTTCTTTTATTTCTGGCGCCCGTGGTTTGCAACGCGCAGAACATCGATAATTTGGATATAAAAAACGGCTTTCTGCAATTTAAGCTGGGGGATAGCCTGGCAAAATATCAAACTATATTGCGCTCACCTGATAAATTAGCCCCGCATAATTATCAGGTAAAATATAAAGCCATAAAGCTTAAAAAAAACATCGATGGACTTTTTTTAATTGAAGAAAATGGCATTGTTGTAGGTATTCAAATTTATATGGTAACTGACGATCAATGTCAATTCATCAATAAAGCTTTTGAAAAAGCTTATGGAGCACCCGAAGAAATCAAAGACGACAAAGAAAACGACCTGGGCCGACATCATTCATTTAAAATATGGAAAGGAAAAAGAGTATCCGCAATAGCTGAAAGGACCAATACCAATGCACAAATTGGCGGCATAAATGCCGAGCTTGCTTTTGAAAAGCTGGAGATTAAGCAAATTAGCGATGCGGTTATTGAAGGGACTTTGGCAACTGGTTTTGAGCTTTAAAAGCACCAGGGAAACTAACCATATCCCCGTTATACTTATTTCGGCTTATCACCGGCAGGCCATTTCATTAGCCAATTTCAACTACGATATTTATATCCCCAAGCCTTTTGACATCGATAAGCTGGTACAGGCTATAAATAAGCTTTTAAATTAAGGGTAAGTTAACAGTACTAAGTCTTGAGTCAAAAGTTAGCTTTATTTTTTTGACTCAGAACTTAAGACTTCCGGCTAAAGACTATCCGTCAATATACAATTAACATCAGTTCATGATTATTGTGGCACTATAAAGCTGCCTTATCCTGTATAACCACGCTATTGCAAGGCAGTTTTATTGTTGTAACTGCACCAAGGTTGGGGCCATCGCTTTGTATTTGAAATGAGCCATCGTGACTATCAATAATCGATTTACAATTATATAAGCCCAGTCCGGTTCCGCTTTCTTTGGTTGTAAACCCTCTTTTGAAAAATTTACTCCCTGTTTCGGCATCAAAACCTTTACCATTGTCGGCCATCCTGAGTTCGAAAAAGTCATTAGCGGCGCTTAAATTGATCTCGATTGTTTTTTCGATCTTTTCAAGGTCAATAGCTTCAATGCTGTTTTTCAGCACGTTTAAAATAACCTGCATTAATTTGGTATGGTCGCCTTTTAAAACATATTCGCCCGGCGCAATTGCTACCTTTAACTGGATGCCTTTTTTATCGGCAGATGCCAAAAGCATTGCCTTACAATCGTCAATAATATTTAACAGGTTTACCATTTTACGGTCTTGCGAGCCACCATGCCCTTTAACAAACTGGCGTTGGATACTTAAAATATCCTGGATGTGGGAAAGGATATTCAACAGCTCGGTAACCGCCGTTGAAATCTCACTTTTGTTTTCGGCCTGTGATTTGTGGATACTATCTGTAAGGGATACCAGGGCCTTTGCTTTATCGGCGCCAATTGCCTGTTCAAGTGCGCTTTGCTGCCCTTTTATAAATAAAGCCAGGTTTTTAATGGTATCGATATTATACCGCTCCATCACCCGGTTAATCCGGTTAAGGTACGATCCAAAACCCACCAGCGCATTGCCAATATCATGTAATACTTCTGATGCAATTTCAAATTTACCCTGGGCTATCGCTTTTTCTAACTCCTGCTCCTTTTGTGATATCAGCTGCGCGTTTGCAAGTTTTAAATCTGCAGCCTGGCTGCGCAGCTCTTCCGATTGAAGGTTTAGTTCCTCGTTAAGCTTATTCAAGGCTTCTTCATTTTTCTTGCGCTCGGTAATGTTGTGCCCAATGCCCAATATACGTTCAACCTGCCCCATTTCATTACGTACGGGTACTTTTGATGTCAGCAGCCAGTGTTTATTGCCTTCCGTGTCAAAAAATAATTCTTCTTTGTTTACGATCGCTTTACCCTCCTGAATCACATTTAAATCATCATGATAACCGCGTAACCCAATATCATTATTAAATAGCTCAAGATCGGTTTTGCCAATTACATCAGCTTCTGATTTTGCACCAATGGTTGCTACATCGGCAACATTGGCTATTATCTTTCGGCCGTTAGCATCTTTTATATAAATAGTGTCGGGCAAATTATCAATAAGTGTTCGCAGCAGTATTTTTTCAAGCTGCAATTGTTCCTCTACTTTTTTTGATGCCGTTACATCGGTATGGGTTCCTATTACCCGTTTTGCGCTACTCCCTTGCCTATTATTTACATAGCGGCCGCGCGACCAGATCCACACCCAACTACCATCGGCATGGGCCATCCTGAAAAAATTCTCGTATATTTTTTCGGTTGGATTATTTAAATATTCTTCAAACCGGGCAGTTGCTTTTTCCCTGTCTTCAGGATGAAGCAGATTAGTCCAGGTCTCATTTAAATTACCTTTGCCCTTAGTATCAAATTCATTAATTGACCTGCCCAACAATAAAAAGTACTCTTCATTACAATTCAGAAAACCCGTTTCGGTAAAATATTCCCAGGCGCCTATATCAGATGCCAACATCAACTCCCGGTAGGTTTCAATTGTTTTTGTAAGCTCTTCAATAACTTCCGGCGAATTGGAAGCATTAACAACCGGCTGGCTATCGTTCAATGCAATATCAATCATCTTAATATATTGTTATGGTACTATAATGGCAAGCTTATCGAAAACGTGGCACCCTGATCGTTTTTCACGGTAATATTGCCGCCGTGCGCAGTTATAAACTGCTTTACAATGGCAAGGCCCAAGCCGGTTCCGTTTTTCTTTTGCCGGGTAACAAATGGCTCAAAAAGGGTACCCGCTATTTCATCGGGGATACCGGGGCCATTATCCGCTACACGTATAATCACCGCACCATCCTGCATTTCTGCACTGATATTGAGCGTGGCGTTAGGAGTTTTATGATCATGAAGCGCATCCACAGCGTTGTTTACCAGGTTACTTAACGTTCTGCGCAATTTACTCTCGTCACCATCTACAAATAAGGGGTCTGGTACATTAACATTTATAATAATATCAGCTGCACCATCCCTTATCTCTACCTGCTTTACCGCGTCCCATGAAATTTTATTTATGTTAACAGGTATTTTTTTAACAGGGGTGTTTTTTATAAAATCTAAAAAATCATCAAATATTAATGATGCCTGTTCGGCCGATTTATCAATCAAATCAATCAGGTCGCTTTCAAGGCCATCCTCACGCATCATCTCTGTCATCAATTTTATATTTTTAATAGGCGTGCGCAGGTCATGCATCACCATGCCAATTACCTGCCCTACGGCCGATAATTTTTCTTTTTGTATCAGCTTTTCATTTAACTCGGCATTTCTGATAGCCTGGGCGGCATTTTGCACAAAAAGTTTTAGCATATACATTTTTTCGGTTTTAAGCCTTTCCTGTTTTTTAAGAACCGCAAATACCGAATAAGTATCCAGGCGGGCCAAAACAAGCTCATCTACCTGTATTACCTCGTCCTTTTCTATATCTATGCTTTTTACCCGTGCAATTAGCTCCTGCAGGTTTATTTTCTCTTCTATAGCACCTATCGAAATTATTTTTTCGTAAGCAAAATCATCATCCAGTTTGCCTATCAGGGCCAGGTCGGTGTCTAACGAGCCTGCCAACTGGTCAAGAATGTTCTTCAACAATGATGTCAGCTGCATCTTGTTTAAGCCGATAGAAGAAATAGATTCTATCAGTTTTTCAAGATTCCTGAGTTTATTATAATCGGTTACGGCTTTTGTAGCCAGCTGAATAATTTCTTCGGGCGCGTAAGGTTTGCAATGATATCCTACGTTTTGCCCAGCCTGTTCAACAATTTCATCAATAGATCGGTCGCTAAAAGCGGTAATGAAAATAATTTCGGCCTTTACATCATATTTCCGGATCTCCATGGCAGTTTCCAGGCCACTCCATCCCGGCATACGCATATCCAAAAATATAACGGCATATGGCGTACCGTTTTCAACGGCTTTTTTTACCAGCTTAACGCCTTCCATCCCGTTGGGTGCTTTGGCAACAGTAAACTCCGGCAGGCCCCGGGTACGGGTTCCTAATAAGGGCTTCGGAACGTCAAAAAGAATATTAAATGCCTGATCGATATTTTCCTGCTCTTCATCATTATAATTGGGCATCAATATATCTTCAATATTATCCCGAACTAATTCCTCATCATCAATGACCAGGACAGCAGTATTAGGCTTATTCATCATTCTTTAAAATAGATTTAACGTAGGGGTTTTTAACTACAGGCTTCTACGATAAATTTTGATTTAGGTTGTTGAATTATGAAAACTGCCGGAATAATATAAATAGCGACATTAAATACACAGAACCCAAGGTATAATACTTAAAACAATAAAACAGATGCTATCGCTTTATTAGCTTTGGATTTGCGCAAACATTATCGTTAAAAATTCGGGACCATTGTTCAAATGATATTGCTGTTTCTTCGGTATTGTTATCAAAATAAATCCAACAATTGCTTTGTTTTGCTAAACGGGTAAGCTCATCAATATTGGCCTGTGTTATAAAGTAAAGTCCATATAGCCGCTCTCCGTTCATCAGGGCACCCCATAAAACATATTCCAAATTCATCATCCAACCTGCGCAATACGCCTTTTCGGATATATCGCTCATAAAATCGACAAGCTTTTGTTGGCCACTGGTTAAGATGGTATTCATAACGATAAAAATAGGTGTAAAAGCACTTCACTCCCAGATTCATTTTACATGTGGGGTAAAAGGGGGGGGCAGATCGTTTTTGCGAGCAAAACAAGGCAAAACAAAAGTGAGACCGCCTTTTTTAATTAACCGCAGGGTTTTCTTCCTTAACCTTTTTGTTCGCTTTCCGAACGGAAATAAAAATTGCCGCTGCTACAAATAAACAAAAACAAGCGTTAATTAATGTCCCAATGCCTTCAGCCTTATAGGTTTTGTCGGTTGAAGTTATACTTTCAATTCCGTCATAGACCTCATACAGGAAGTACAAAAACATATAGATACTTGCAGCGAGGGAGATTTTTCGGTACTTAACAAAAAACGAGGGCATAGGATTCGGTTTTGGTCTATATAAAAAAAGCAAGCCAATTCGGCCTGCTTTTATACTGTGATCCCATTTGGATTCGAACCAAAGACCTACAGATTAGAAATCTGTTGCTCTATCCAGCTGAGCTATAGGACCATCGGTAAAATCAACGACTTTGTGGCAAGGTATCATGCCATCGTGTTTTTCGCGGTGCAAATATGCAAAATTATGCTGAATTATCAACCACAAATTTGTGATTTGATTAACGAACTGTTCTTTTTACGATCCTTTTGTATAGGTATTCGGTAAATCGTGCGTTTACAYCATCGGGAAATTTCCAGTTGGGATAGTATTGCTTTTTAATGTATTTTAAACTGCCAAAGAATAGAATTCCTACTATCAACAATAAACAAAGCGAGAGCAATATTGCTCCAAAGGTAATAACAAAGTCCATCTTAATTAGTATTTTATTGTTATTACGCAAATAGATTGTAAAGGTTATAATTTTTTTTTGCCTGTGGTTATTAATTATTTAACAGCCAAAATAAAAGCCCCTCGCACTCGCTGCTTGGGGCTTTAAACCTAAACCTTATCACAATTAATAAGTGTAGAAACACTTACCTTATGAGGTGGCAAATATAGGGCACATAAGTTTATTTTGCAACACCGGATTGAAATTAGGACACCGCGATTATAAAATTAACAGAAATGTTACCTTCCGTTAACTTTGTTATTTTTAATTAAATTAAGCGAAGCAACGATTAACCCGATTAACCCTCCCGCAATAGCAGTTACCAATAAATTCCCAATTTGATGTAATTTAAGGCCCGTTGATAATCTTGCGACGGTTATTAATGCCATAGTTAGCACTACTATTGCCCAATATTTAGCGATTGGATGTGTTCTGACAACTCGCTTTTTAGGCATCGGCATAATAACTGCAGCGATGGCGGCAAACCCAATGAGTGTACTGCTGTGCTGTAGTATTTTATAAATAAACACCCGATGCGTCCCAAGACTTATCGTTGTTGCAAGTGCCGGAAAATATTGCACAAAATATCCATGAGGATGAGTAAAGCCATCCCAAAAAAGATGCGAGGCCGACCCAATAAAAACCGAACACACCACGACGGCGACAGATAATAACGAAATATTTAAAGGCAGGTGTTGATACTTCGCAAAGCGGCTGTTAAGGAACCGGGGCAAGTTATCAATAAACTCATCCCTTACCAGCAACAGGTAAACGTAACTAAGCACCATACCCAAGGGCACATCAAACCAAAACAAACCGGGTAAAGTATGACTGTAATTACTTTTTACCTGCATCCTGATAAAATATTCAAAATCGGGCGTCATGCTACCGGCTATTAAACCGGTTAAGGAGTAGCAGCGTTTAGGCAGATGTTTTAAGGTTAAAATTATGGCTGGGTGGGCGAAGGTAAAGGGCATGGGGTTTAATTATGCCTTAATTTGTTTTTCAATATCGAGTGCATATTCCCTGCAGGTATTAAGTCCGCGTTCAAAATCAGCATCTGTCGTTCCTACCTGTCTTCCTGATCCATCTGTGGCTACAAATCTAAAAACGCTATTAGACACCTCATCATAAGTTAATATCCAACCAGGCAGTATTTCGATTGCATTCCTGTTCATTGGTGTTTCTTTCACGAAGATAACATGAATCTTTAAATGTAAATCAAATACGCTACTCATTTCAACCCCTATTATCTATATTTGATCAATCCCAGCAATACCATCATGAATACAACAAAAGAATTTTTCCCTTTAAATGAGGACCATAGCCGCCGTAAATTTATTTTCAACGTTGGCAAAGTTGCAGTAGCTTCGGCATTGCTAAGCACACCATTTGTTGGCAGTGCTGCCGGTTTTTTTGATATTAAAGAGGATGTTACCGTTGGGCAGATCATCGATAAATTTATCAGCCAGATTCCCGGGGCTCCGTTCCCCAAAACAGTTGATACTTTAAAATCGGGCAGTTTGGATATTAAAGTTACGGGCATTATTACTACCATGTTTGCCACCATTGATGTGATAAAACAAGCCATCGCGTTAAACGCCAATTTCATTATAGCCCACGAGCCTACTTTTTATAACCATGCCGATGAAACCGACTGGCTGGCTAATGACGATGTTTACCAATACAAGGCCAAACTGCTTAAAGACAACAACATTGCCGTGTGGCGCAACCACGATTACATCCACAGCCTTAAACCCGATGGTGTAGGCCTGGGCGTGTTAACCCAGCTAAACTGGGGTGCCTATTACCGGCCGGATTTAGGGAATGTACTGGTGCTGCCCCCCACCAACTTAGCTGCGCTAATTGATTATCTTAAAAACAAACTAACTATTAACAAAGTGCGCTACATTGGCAACCCCGCGCAAAGCTGCCAGAAGGTATTATTTATACCAGGCGCGGCAGGCGGCCGACGGCACATAACCGAAGCCGGCAAAGTAAAACCCGATGTATTAATAGTTGGCGAAATACAGGAATGGGAAACTGCCGAATATGTTCGTGACGCGCAGGCTAAAGGCGATAACCTGGCCCTGATAGTACTGGGCCATATAGCCAGCGAAGAACCGGGATCGGAGTTTATGGCGGGCTGGTTAAAGCAGCATTATCCGGCAATAAAAGCTGTCCATATCCCTTCAAAAAACTCACTATCTTTTATGTAGTACAAATTGCCTTAGTGTAATTATATGCAAGTATTTTTATTAGGGGTTGTTAAATAATTTAACATTACGTACAATTGCAAAAAAAACTAACCGTAATGGCCTAAACCTCAATTACATGTTAATTTTACATTTATTATAATACCGGGCGTAGTTAAAATGTGTTATTAATAATGATACTTTAGACCATTAACGTTAGATTTTGTGTAAAAAGAAAGTGTAATTGGCGTGAAAATGGCAATTTTTATGATTTAGGTTACAGAGTGTTTTTTTTACAATAAGTTAATCATACTTTTAACCCAATTTTTCTAATAAAACTTTATTTATGATCATAATTGCTGACGGTGGCTCAACTAAAACAAACTGGTGTCTGGTTACCGAAGAAGGTAAAAAAGTGTATTTCAACACTGAGGGATATAACCCCTATTTTTCAAGTACCGAGTACATCATCCAATCGTTAAACGAGAGTTTGCCTACCGACCTTGATAAAAACGAGATAACCGAAGTTAATTACTACGGTGCAGGTTGCTCAACAGATGATATGCGTAACCTTGTAAAGGTTGCTATGGAAGCGGTTTTCACCAAATCAAAGGTGAACATTGGTCATGATTTACTTGCGGCGGCACGTGCCCTGTTAGGCAATACCGAAGGTTTTGCGGCTATTTTGGGTACGGGTACCAATACCTGTATTTACGATGGTAAAGATGTGGTACAAAACATTGATTCGGGCGCTTATATCCTGGGCGATGAAGGCAGCGGATGCTACATTGGCAAAAAACTGTTAACCGATTATTTACGCGGTTACATGCCCGAGCCTGTGCGCAACCTGTTCTGGGAAACTTTTAAACTTACGCCCGATGATATTAACGAGCAGGTTTATACCCAGCCACGCGCCAATCGTTTTTGTGCAAGCTTCAGCAAGTTTGTTTATGACAACAATGTGCATATTGAATACTCACGCAATTTAGTACGTACCTCGTTCGAAGATTTTTTCCGTAACCTGGTTACCCACTACCCCGATTATCAAAAATACACCTTCAACTGCATAGGCTCTGTAGGCTACAACTTCCGTAACGTATTGGAAGAGGTTGTTACCGAAAACGGGATGGTTGTAGGCAACATCATCCGCTCGCCTATAGATAACCTGGTTAAATACCATTTGGAGTTATCGCCGAGCTCTTTGTAAGCAGAGTCAAGAATTAAGAGTCAAGAATCAAGACTGAAGAAAAAGGGTTGAAAATGAAAATTTTCAGCCCTTTTATATTTAATGAGTACTGCATTAACGCAAAAAAAGCGGAAACTAAGTTCCCGCTTTCTCATACTACGCTGCCAGGTGCAGCTATCTTAACTCTTGATTCTAATCTCTTGACTCTTCTTTCCTATCCGAGGCTCATTTCGCCCTGAAAAATCTTCCCGTACTTACGTTTATCAAACTTGTATAGTTTGGCGGCACGATACGATACTCCTTTTTGCTTCTCGTCCAGTTCTTTCAGGAAACCGTAGCTGAGCATTTTTTTGCGGAAGTTACGTTTATCCAGTTTTTTGTTGAGTACTGCTTCGTACAAAGATTGTAGCTGGGTAAGCGTAAATTTCTCGGGCAGTAGTTCAAACGCTATAGGCTGATAGTGCAGCCTGCGACGTATTTTGTTAAAGCCTGTATTAAAGATCTCGCTGTGGTCAAAGGCCAGCTTTGGTAAATCGTTTACCGGGTGCCAGATGGCTTTTTTGGCAAACTGGGTTACCGGGCGTAGCTCCTTTTGGCCATTAATGCGTATAAGCGCATAGTAGGCTACTGTAATTACACGTCCCTGGGGGTGCCTGTTCACCTCGCCAAAGGTATGAAATTGCTGCATGTGCAAATCGCGCAAGCCGGTAAGCTCATACAATATCCGCTCGGCGGCATCGTCTATGCTTTCGTCCTGCTCAACAATGTAGCCCGGGAGTGCAAACCAATCTTTATATGGTTCTTCGTTACGCTCAATCAGTAAAATCTTAAGTTCGCCGGCTTCAAAACCAAAAATCACGCAATCAATAGAGAATACGGAATCAAACTTAGGCAGCATTAGTTCCAAAATAGTTATCGGGATTTAGTTTACAGTTTAAATATATGACGTTAATTTCTAATCTAAAAAAAAACAAATAAATTTAATGGTGTAATTTACACACTGTATCTTCGTAGCACAAATTTAGTAGTGTAAAAATGCAGAAAATTTCAAAAATTGCTGTTTTAACTTCGGGTGGCGATGCACCGGGCATGAACCCCTGTATCCGCGCCGTTGTTCGTACAGCACTATATAATGGCCTTGAGGTTGTAGGTGTACGCCAGGGTTATAAAGGACTTATCGAAAACGACATGTACGATATGAACAAGCGGTCGGTAAGTAACATACTGAATTTAGGGGGCACCATTTTAAAAACCGCCCGCTGCCTGCCATTTAAAGAAGATGAAGGTATGGCCACTGCTTACAAGCATTTAAAAGAACACGGCATTGATGCCCTGGTAGTAATTGGCGGCGATGGCACCTTTACCGGCGCCCTGCGTTTTTCAAAAAAATACCCTGATATCGCCGTAATGGGTGTTCCCGGTACTATTGATAACGACCTGTGCGGCTCAACCTATACGCTGGGTTTTGATACCGCTACTAACACTGTTATTGAAGCTATCGACAAAATTCGCGATACGGCCGATGCGCATGACCGCCTTTTCTTCATCGAAGTAATGGGCCGCGATTCGGGCGCTATTGCCCTGCGTGCAGGCATTTCATGTGGCGCCGAGGCCATTTTGCTGCCCGAAAAACAAACGGCTATAGAGGATCTGATCGAGAACCTCAAAACTGGTCACATGAATAAAAAGTCATCAAGCATTGTAATTGTGGCCGAAGGCGATAAGAACGGCGGCGTGTATGATGTGGCAAAAGCGGTACAAAAAGAAGTTAAAAACTACGACATTAAAGTAACTATATTAGGCCACTTGCAAAGAGGGGGCAGCCCATCCAGTTTCGACAGGATTTTGGGTAGCCGTTTGGGCTTTGCAGCAGTTAACGCTTTGATAGCCGGCGAAACGCAAAAAATGGTAGGTTTGCAGGCCAATCACATTTTGCTAACCAGTTTAGAAGAAGCGCTTAACCACCATGAGTTTAAGCTGGAAGCAGACCTTTTACAAATGGTTGATATATTATCAATATAATTAATGATTGCAGTAGTTTATAGCGGTTCGTATTTTGCACATTGGCGCCTGGCCGATAAAGGAAGAACTATTGCTTCCTTTAAAACTAATGGCATCAACCCCTACTTTAACGACGAAAAGCATATCCTGCAGCTCCTCAATAAAAACATCAACCTAATTCACCACGCCGAAGAGATAAAACGCATTTACTTTTTTGGCGCCGGTGCATCGTCAGATGAACGTAAGACAGTTGTGTACAACGCCCTATCGGCCTTTTTTAAGTTCGGTAAGGTAACGGTTGATCATGATATCACCGCAGCGGCTATTGCCTGCTGTAAAAACTCGCCCGGTATTGTAAGCATTTGCGGCAGCGGCTCAAACGCGGCTTATTACGATGGTAAAAAAGTTGCCCCCAACAATTACGGCATGGGCTATATACTGGCCGACGAGGGTAGCAGCAACTGGCTGGGCAGGCAGCTTATTAAAGGTTTCATGAACGAAACCCTGCCGGCAGGCATCCGCAAAAAGTTTATACATAAATACGATGCCGACCGCAAAACGCTTTTAGAGAAGGTTTACCGCCAAAAACAACCGGCCTTATTCCTGAGTTCGTTTGCCGATTTTTACCTGGAAAACCGAACCGATCATCATCTTCAAAGCGTCATAAAAAAAGGATTTAGCAGCCTAATTTCTACATATTTAGTACCTTTACATCAGCAACATCCCGAGTCCTCCATTCATTTTGTGGGTACGGTTGCTGCCAATTTTCAGGAACTTTTGTATGAAAGCGCTGCCGAAGCCAATTTGCAGATAACCAACATTATAAAAGAACCCATAAATAATTTATTAACCTACTATTCAAATAAAAATTAAAAAATCATGAAAATAGGAATTAACGGTTTCGGCCGTATTGGCCGCCTGGCATTCAGGGCCGCAATTGAAAGATCCGACATTGAAGTTGTTGGTATTAATGACCTGGTTGAGCCAGATTACATGGCTTACATGTTAAAATACGATTCAACTCACGGACCATTCAAAGGCACTATTGCTGTTGAAGGCGGTCATTTGGTTGTAAACGGTAAAACCATCCGCGTTACTGCCGAAAAAGATCCTGCTAACCTTAAATGGGGCGAAATAGGCGCTGAAGTGATCATCGAATCAACAGGCTTGTTTTTAACACAGGAAACTGCTCAAAAACATATTGATGCAGGTGCTAAAAAAGTAGTAATGAGCGCACCCGCAAAAGACGATACCCCTACCTTTGTAATGGGTGTTAACCATAAACAACTGAAAGCCGATCAAAACATCGTTTCAAACGCTTCATGTACTACCAACTGTTTAGCACCTATTGCTAAAGTATTGGATGATAACTTTGGTATCGAAGAAGGCTTAATGACCACTGTACACGCTGTTACAGCTACTCAGAAAACAGTTGATGGCCCAAGTGCTAAAGACTGGAGAGGTGGCCGTGGTGCTTACCAAAACATCATCCCTTCATCAACCGGTGCTGCTAAAGCAGTTGGTTTGGTGTTACCTCAGTTAAAAGGTAAATTAACCGGTATGTCATTACGCGTACCAGTTGCCGACGTATCTGTTGTTGATTTAACCGTACGTTTGAAAAAAGGTGCTTCATACGAAGCCATCAAAGCAGCTATGAAAGCAGCATCTGAAGGCGAATTAAAAGGCATTTTAGGTTACACCGAAGATGAAGTAGTATCTGAAGACTTTAAAGGCGATGCACGTACATCAATTTTTGATGCAAAAGCAGGTATCGGCCTTAATGATAACTTTGTTAAAGTGGTATCATGGTACGATAACGAGTGGGGTTACTCAAACAAACTGATCGACCTTGTTCAGGAATTAGGTAAATTCTAATTTCCCTTTTCCCAACATTAATTTAAACTAACAAAAGCCCTGGCATTAGCCGGGGCTTTGTGGTTTAAAAACACATTATTGCGGGCGCAGCCGGTAACCGCGAACTGTGCAGAGCCAACTTGCATAGTCCTCGGTTACTTCGCCCCTACCCATGACGTGTTTTATTTTCGAGGTGCGCTGGCCTGTCACCCTGAGCCTGTCGAAGGGTCGCGTGGCGAGGCCTTTGTCCGCTATGGTTCGACGGGCTCACCATGACATGTTCTATTTTCGAGGTGTGTGGGCCTGTCACCCTGAGCCTGTCGAAGGGTCGCGTGGAGAGGCCTTTGTCCGCTATGCTTCGACGGGCTCACCATGACATGTTTTCTTTTCGAAGTGCGCTGGCCTGTCACCCTCAGCCTGTCGAAGGGTCGCCTGGAGAGGCCTTTGCCCGCTATGGTTCGACGGGCTCACCATGACATCCCTTTTTATGATGTCATTCCTCCTTCAGAATTTCGCGAAATTTTACCACTCAGCATGACAACGCCCTTTTCAACACACCATTTTTTAACCAATGCTACTGCCTTTTCATGCTTGGCGTAACGCCTATGGTGCCGTATACCTGGCTGCCGCCATAAATAGATGGCAGGCGGGCATCGCTAAACTGATAACTATCCAGGTACATGTTGTTGCCATCGGCGGTGAGCACCCCATAATATTGAAGAAGAAGGTCGTTCTGCGATACATTTACACCAGAGAAATTTACGCGCCCGCCATTCTGGCTATATTTAATATGGATTGCCTTAGTCGGATCGCCACCGTAGGTAAGCGTTTTGCCATTGTACTGGTAAGTAGTGGTACTATCGGCGCCAAAAGACATGCCCGCCACATCGGGGTAGTACCCGTTAGGCGTATTCCAGTTGCCTGCTATGCCGGGCGCCTTAGCCGGAAACAATTTTAAACTGCCCACAATTTCGTATAACGGAAACGCCCCGCCCGTCATCGTAGCCTTATCTGCCGAGATGAAATACGTTTGCGGACCGTTAAACTGCTGCTCTTTGGCAGGGAAATCATAAACAACCGTTACCTCGGTTTGCCCCTGCGCATTAACAGCCACATGGCTTACTTTACCCTTTACTGTTGAATACTGGCCGTTTAATACAATAAACGAAAAAACAGACATGCTGCTATCCCCGTTAAAACGGATGGATACCGGCCGCGGATAATAATGGTTACCAGCATTACCTATACCGGTATACTCGGCATACGCGAAACTAAAAGTGCCGGTAGTTGGCGGCGGCGGGCCATTGGTGGTTTTTTTACAGCCACACCAAAACACCAGGGCACAAGCCACAAGGCAAACAGATAAAAAATAACTTACGTTTTTCATGTTGATATTTATAAGGTAGATAGATAACACCCTGCACCAACGGGCATTAGGGAACCCCGGCAGGCTGAAATGAACTTTACAAATTAAAAGCCTACAGCAGCAAAAAGCTTTAGCTTACGTTGCAAATCCTTTCGACTTTGTTGCACAATGCCTGCGGCCCGGGCCGTACATTCACACTGCACAGGCCTTAGCTACATTGGCTAGTATCCATTTTCAATCCTTATTGCAGGGGTCCTTAAATAAAAGCCAGATGCTATAGTTAGGTTTGGGTTGCTCTAAAAAGCTAATATTACTGTAGTTATAAACTATAGGCATAGTCGTTCGTTCGGAGACATTCCAACGGTGTAAGAATACAGATAACGGGGGAATTAGGTAAATTCTAATTTCCCTTTCCCAACATTAATTTAAACTAACAAAGCCCTGGCATTAGCCGGGGCTTTGTGGTTCATAGTATAAGTAGTAAGTAGTAAGTAGTAAGTAGTAAGTAGTAAGTATCAAGTAGTAAGTATCAAGTAGTAAGATTTCTTTATTCCCCTCTCGAGAGGGGGCGCGATAGATTGAGCCGTGGCAGGGGTGTGTTTGCCAGCGTTTCATTGCGCGCGTATAACACACCCCTCCGCCCCTCTCAAGAGGGGATCCGCACATGCCCACGCTTTTTTTCTCTTATTAAACACAAAGGCCCGGCTAATGCCAATAAAAATCTTACTACTTACTACTTACTACTTGCTACTTACTACTTACTACTTACTACTAAAAATGGCAATGCCTGCGGCCCGGGCTGTACATTCATACTGCACAGGCCTTAGCCACATTGGCCGGTATCCATTTCCATCCCTATTGCTACGCTGCAAGGTGTCCGTCCGTCCGGTGGTGCCACCATCCCCCCAAAAAAAGCGGACGGCCTTCCCCACCATCCACCAATGAACTAATAAACCAGTGAACAAAAAAATGAACCAATAAACTAATGAACCACATCCCCAATATCCACCCCGTTCATCCTGTCGGCCACGGTGGCCATACGCTCCAGCACTTCCGATACCATGAACATGGTATCGGGCATAGCCCGGTTTAGTTCCTGCGCCTTTAGCCGCCATTTGTCGTAGGCATTTACATCGGGGAAAAGCATTACACTACGGCCTTTGAGCACGCCGCATTTGGCTGCGTTTAAGCCTTGCAGACTGCCGCAGGCCAGCCAAATAAACTGCGGTAAAATGGCGCTGGCTATAATGGCCGTTTTCTCGCTCTCAACTATGCCTACAGGTTTGCCCGGTTCGGCGGCAAGCAGGTGTTCGCCAAAAAGGCATTGTTTAAGTTCAAAATATTCGGGCTGGCCAAGGGCTTGCAGTTGTTTGGCAATTACCGTGTGCGCCCAGGTAATGTGGTTAAAGGGCTCTTTAACCCGTTTGCCCGTATCTGCATTGTACAGCATTATTTTGCCGGTGCGTACCCAGTTATCCTTATCGTACTGCCAAAATACCGTAGCACCCGGCCAGTGCCCATGTGTGCCAATGTGATAACGCTTTATCAGCTGCTGGGTGGTTTCCCTGCCAAGGCGAATTATAAGGTACTGCACAAAGTTGTTTTGCTTATAAGCGGTAAGGGTTAGGCGTACATAATCGGGGTTAATGAAGTAGTCGGCTTCAGTTGGCAGTTTCCGGTTAGCAGCTGGCAGTTGGCCTAAGCTTTTTTTTGAACTGCCTGCAAACTGCCCGCTGCCTGCTGCAAACTGATTCTCCGCAAACTGCCCACCCGGCTTAACGTGATACCCGCATTTATCAACCCGGCCGCAGCGGCCTATGTGCGGTGGCAGTTGCTGGCCTGTTTGGGTATCAATATAGCGCACAAAGCTTTTAGTGTGATGATTGCAGCCGGGGCAACGGTAGCGCGATTGCGTGCCCGCGTAAGGTTGTAATTTGTATTTCATTGGTTGGTTCATTGGTTCACTGGTTCATTAGTTCATTGGTGGAAGGGCGGGTAAATGGGGTTCATAGCCCCTTTGTCATTGCGAGTATCCACCAGCCTATGCTTGAAAAAACAGTAATGACATAATTATAAACGGGGATTTTGTAGAGACGCAACATTTTGCGTCTCCCGCATGCAAATCACAAATGCAAATTGAGCCTGTAAATTTTGAATGTCCTGGGGGGAGACGCAAAGTATTGCGTCTCCCACATGCAAATCACACATGCAAATTGAGCCTGTAAATTTTGAATGTCCTGGGGGGGAGACGCAAAGTATTGCGTCTCTACATTAAAAAAAACAACTCTGATAATCAACAACTTACAATTATGTCATTATAAGGTACGAAGCAATCCCGTGGCCATGCAAGGCGGCCATGCAGGGCCACGGTGTTGCCGCGCTGCGCTCGCAATGACATAGTTTTTTGCAGGGTAAATTCCCGAAGGTGTTTTTGTCTTGATTCGTGACTCTTGGTTCTTGATTGTTAACGCTAAGTGTTCTGTCCGTCCGTCCGGGAGTGTCTCACACCCCGGTGCGGACGGACGGAACAATCGATTAGCAGTAGCTTGTGCTTTTTTGTCTTGATTCCTGACTCTATTTTCCCTGCGCTATCTTCAGCAGCCTATCTGCCTTTTGGTGCGATATGCCCATCTCTTTGCCAATATCGCGTAAGCTATAGCCCTGTTCTTTGTAGCTTAACGCCAGTTCGGCCAGCCTGTTTTGCTTGCCATCGTTGGGTTTGGTAAGCTGCTCCCACTCTCTGCCGTAGGCTACAAACTCGTACTGTAAAAAGTTGTGGGGCTTGGTTATCTGGCACAGGCAAACGTTGGCCTCGCCATAAACCTGCTCGGTATTGCGCTGTTTAATTTGTTTCAGGTAGCGCAGGTTAACATCGGCTTTGCTTTCGCCAATGGTAAAGGCACTGTCGCAAAAGTTCATGAGCATTTTACTGCCCTGTAAATCGTTGCGGGTAATGGCTTGCGTAAGGTCGCGCTTGGGGGTGTGGGCCAGTACCAGGATGCTCAGGTCGTACTTGTTTTTAAGGCTTTTCAATTGCTTCATCAATGGCGATGCATCCTGCGCTTTTTCGGTTTCGCTGCGCAGGTAGGTAAGGTTATCAATAATTAAAACCCTTGCCCCCGTTTGCAGTACCGACCGCTCCAGCGAGTAGATCAAATAACTGTCGAAATCCTCAAAACCCTCGGGCAAATCAATATCGGGGTTAAGCTCGGCCCGGTAAAAGTTGCTGTTAAACTGGTAATGCTCGGCATAATCGGCACTGTAGCGGGCTTCAAACTGCTTATCTGTAAGCTCAAAATCGCAGTATAAAACGGGTTGGGCAGCTGCCTCTACCTCAAAAGGCGTATCGCCGGTACCCCGGCTTATGCCATCGGCTATTTGTACGGCAACAATGCTTTTGCCCAGGTTGCTATCGGCAAATAAAATGCACACCTCGCCCTGGTGCCAAAATTTGCCGAAAAGCATTAAAGGCACCGGCCTGCTGCTGGCCTGCTCCATCCAATGGTTTACACGGCGCACCATTAATACATCGTCGTTATTCTCGGGCAATTGCTGTTGTTGCAATTGCTGCAAACTCTCCTGCGCCAGCAAGGCCGCGTTAATTTGCATACTGTTTTGGTTGTTCATTAGTTCGTGGTTCATTTTTTTGTTATTAGTTTATTTGTTCATTAGTTCATTGGTGGTTGGCGGGGTAATTTGCCGGTAGTCCCTGCTTGTCATCCTGAGGTATAAAATTCGCGGATGCTGAAGGGGAACGACATCATAAAATGGGCTGTCATGCTGAGCCTGTCGAAGCATAGCGGGCAAAGGCCTCTCCGCGCGCCCCTTCGACAGGCTCAGGGTGACAGGCCGACGCACCTCGAAAAGAAAACATAGATAGGTACGAAGGACAGTTTTTTATTTTTGGCTATCATTTTACCACTCACCCAATCAACCAAAAATCCCGACCGGGATTTTTTTAAAATACTTCTCCTTTAGCCTATTATTTAAGTAAAGGGCTTTGGCTACCCCCTCATCGGGGATACGGCCTGTAGGGCGATGGTTGTTTGGGTGTCCGTCCGGCTGGGTGTCCTGGTACAGTTGCGGACAAAAGCGGACAGACGATGTTTTAAGAGCTTTCGGGCTGACTCACCCGCGGAGATTTATATTCACCACAATAATACAAATAATTCTTTAAAATAAAGAATATTCTTTAAAAAAAATGATTCTGTCCGGAAGTGTCCGCGGGATGGTGGGGATGGGTGAGCGGACGGACGGATATTTATGTCATTGATATTTATTTTCTTATTATCTTTAAAATCTTAGACCTTAATTATGAGCGAAAAACCTAAAACGGAATCCAAAACACCTAATAATTCTGAGGAAAACTTACTTAAAAGCTGTTTTATTGTTACGCCAATAGGTGAACCAGGCTCTGAAATCAACCAAAAAGCGTTTGGTTTGATTAATGCTGTTATGAAACCTGTACTTGAGGAATTTAATTACAAACCAATTGCAGCAAGTGATATATCTTCTCCCGGATCGATTAACAAACAGATTATAATCCGACTTTATGAGGATGAATTGGTGGTTGCTAACTTAACAGGTTTAAATCCAAATGTAATGTATGAACTCGCCGTGAGGCATGCTGTTAAAAAGCCTGTGATTATTATGGCCGAAAAGGGAACAAAACTTCCTTTTGACCTCGTAGATCAAAGGTGTATATTCTATGAGGACAACCTTTTTGGAGTAGAACTGGCAAAAGTTGCACTAAAAAAGTTTCTTGATAAAGCAATTGCCAACACGGAAGTTACCAATCCAATTTACGATAGTATTAAAGAGAGTCAAATTTTAAAAAAGGTAACTACTCCTGAGGATCCCAGTAAATATCTCCTTGAAAGATTTGATCGCTTAGAAAGATTTTTGCTAAATCAAATGAAATCAACGGACGGTTTAAATGACGGAAATTCTTACCAAAAACATCCATCCGAAAGAAATAAAATGTTATTAATTGAAACTAATGATAAAAATCCCAAAAAAGTAATAGAAGATTTGTTTCCCATGCTTAAAGAATCTTTTCCAGGTCACGACTTTACGATTACTATAATGAATAATACTTCTTTTAGTTTAGGAACGGATCATTTAGGACCACAACAACAAAGAGTATTAAAGACATTATTACTTGTTAATGGACTTACAATATCACAAGCAATGTAAAGGTAAGGTAACACTATAAGTATTATGGAACTGTTCAGTTAAACAAATAACATTTTATAACATGAAAACAGATGAATTTGATTCATTCGTTGAAGATTTCTTAGGTGAGAAGATGGAACGCCCTATAATAATTGTCGGAGCGTCTAAAATTGAACATCTATTGCTCTTGATCCTATCAAAATACTTTCTAAGTCCTAAAGGCGAAGACGATTTATTGAAAGGAGACAATCCTCTTTCGACTTTTTCATCGAGAATAAAAATTTGTTATAGATTAGGTATAATTGATGAAAGTTTGTCTAAGCTTTTGGATCAAGTTAGAAAGGTTAGAAACTTGTGTGCTCATAGTATAGAATTTGATATTAAAAGATCTCCGGCTAGAGAACATTTATTAGAATTCAAAAAGCATTTAGTACACCGGGCGTCATTTCATCTAACAAAAAAAAGATTTTTTAACGATGTATTCACATCTAATGTCCACGAGTTACAATGTCTTTTAGTAACTATATGTGTAGTCTTAGAAGCAATCAATGAAAAAACAGAACAAACTAAGGGATTAGATATAACATTAACTATTTCAAGTAGATAACATGGCAAAAGAAAAAAACGACAACGAGGATAATTTAATAAAATGTCCCGTTATAAGAGGTAGGGTTTTAGGAGTTAGTGTTTACAGAGGATATGAGCAGCTTTGTACATTAGCTGAAATATCGAAAGCGGATATTTATGATCAAAAAAGTAATCCTAGAGGAACCCAAAGAGATCTAAGTCCAAAGCACGCTAAAGAAGCCTATGAGTATGTGAAAAATAAGGAATTGGGTTTTTGGCCAGAATTATTTTTATGTTGCCGCAACAATAACGCTTTGACGTATATTCCAATGTCAGATGATTTTCCTGACGTTGGAATATTAGAAATTGATAGAACAAAGCTAGGAAACAATAACGACGTCATTATCTCCCGGGTTGACGGAAATCACCGGTTACATTTTGGAGACGGTATAGAAAAAGGTTACTTCAAGATCGAAAGACTAGTGTCATTTTGTATAGCTTATGATTTGAACAGGGACGAAGAAATTCAGCTGTTCAAAGATATCAATAAAAATCAGAAGCCAATGAATACCAGCCACTTAGATGGAATTGAAGTCAGATTAACTGCTGAAGAAGAGTTAAAACGGAGAAATCCGGATTTATTTATCGCTCAGAAATTAAATTCTGACACCTCAAGTCCTTTGTTTGGTAAAGTTTACGAAGGCGGGAAAAAGCCAGTTGGGGTGGATATCCCACTTCGAGGACTCCGAACTGGAATACAATATATGTTGTCCAGATCCACGCAATTGCCTAGATTAACTGATGCCGAAGCGCAATATAAGGTTATAAAGAACTTTTTTTCAAGTGTAAAATTATGGCATCCGACAGCTTGGGCAAATCCCAAAGAATATATCATGCTAAGGGGCGCAGGCCTTTGGGGAATTTGTTTTTTGGGATCACAGGTTATTGACCGTGCTTTGATGAATAATAAATTCGATGCAGAAAGTATTTTATCAATAATCTCGTCAGGAAAGAGTTGGGATTGGAGTAATAAAGGAAGTTTTGTTGGATTATCAGGTCGTGCCGGAGCATTAGAGATTAGCAACAAAGTTGCTAGACATTTAAAAGATTCAAATCAAATATCTACCGACCAACTTTTTGAACAAATAATGTCTTCAAAGTAACAAGTTGTGACATCCCCCCACCCCCTTTAGCGCAAGTGTTGTGCGGCTGCACGCGGGAGGATCACTTGTGACATTTGTAAGTAATTCAAATCGTAGGCACAGGTCAGCCACGGCACCTACCCCAGCCCAAGACCTGCGCTAAAGAATATTGGGATAAGCCCCCCCTTGGCGCAAGTGTTGTGCGGCTGCATGCGGGAAGATCACTTGTGATTTTAGGAAGCCATTCAAATCGAGAACACAGGTCAGCTACTGCACCTGCCCCGGCACAAGACCTGCTCCCTTGGCGCAAGTGTTGTGCGGTTGCATGCGGGAGGATCACTTGTGACTTTTGTAAACCATTCAAATGGAAAGCACAGGTCAGCCACGACACCTACCCCAGCACAAGACCTGCCCCCCCCTTGGCGCAAGTGTTGTGCGGCTGCATGCGGGAAGATCACTTGTGATTTTAGGAAGCCATTCAAATCGAGAACACAGGTCAGCTACTGCACCTGCCCCGGCACAAGACCTGCGCTAAAGAATGTGGTTACTCATGCTAAGTATACGCCATGCATAACCCATAACATGTTCGGTTTTATAAAACCATTGGCTTTGAACGCTGGCTACGACTCACCCCGGCTACGCTACGCTGGCCAACCCTCTCTCCGGCTTACGCCGCAAAGAGGGTGAAGCCCAATTTTTGTTTTATTGCCCCTCTATGCGACGCAGTCGGAGAGAGCGGCAGACGCCCCGATAGTTATCGGGGTCGTCGGGGTGAGTCGACTCGCCGACATGCGATATACGTCATTCCTTATTTAACATCCGGATTTTATCACTCGCAATGACATGTGGAGATCGGCACCATTAAAACCCCCCGTCCGCCAACCCAACCACACACCAACACAACCGGACGGACGGACACCTTACAACGCAAAAAGGCCGCATTAACCGCGGCCTTTGTGTTGTTTATGCTAACTGCAATTGGGGTTGTTTAAGGGTTTGGCAAATGCTGATGATTTGGGCCAGTACTTCGGCGGGGGCGTCGGGGTTGTCGGGGTTTTTAAAAGCAATGTCGGGCAGGGTTAAAAAGAAGCCTTTATCTACCCGGCAATGGTAGCTTACGGGCTGTTTGGTGCGTTGGGTGCGCAGCAGGGTATTGGTGCCGCTATGGTTCAGGATGGCCTTAAAATAAACGTCTACCGTATGGGCAAGGGGGCTGGCTATGGGGTGGTGCTGCACGTTGGTGCCGTGTTGTATAATGTAGTTAATTTTTGCAGGGCGGGTGCTCAGCACATCTATCAGTTTGCCGTAACCAAACTCGGGTATGTACTCCATGGGCTGGCAAATGGGCTCTTCATCAAGCAGTAACACCAGCGTGCCGCCGTAGTGGTAAAAATCTTTTAAATCCTGCTGCCGTTTGGTTAAAAAGGCCAGCGCGCGGTTAGGATCGGCATCCATGTCTTCCAGTAAAAAACCGGCGCTTTCGTGTATTTCGGCGGCGCTTACTACAATAAAGTCGTAATCTAACAGGTAGTCGTCGCAGCCAAAGTTAATTTCGGTACCTATACCGTTTAAACTGCTTACGCCCATGTGGGCTAATTTAAGTGTGCTCATGTGTATAAAAATTTAATTGTTTGTTGCTTGTTGTTTGATTTTGGCGTACCGGCCATGCCTGCGTACTAAGCCCGAAGATTGGGGCAAAAAAAGGTGGTGCATTATTTACCAACACACACTACAAATATACTAATATTTTTAGCAATTTTGCAATATGGCACACGATAATAGTTATAACCAAAAGCAGGAAAATTACCAGCGCCAGCGCGACCGCGCCGCCCTGGAAGAGCGTAAAAAGCTACAAGACCCGCAAATGCGTAAAAACTACCATGAGTTTGCCCAACATGCCAAAACCATGCGCCTTTGGATTTTTGACCGTGTGGCCAAAGTGTGGTACACCCCCGAGGAGTTTATTGAAAAAGACAAAAACGAATATATTGAGTACGAAAAGCTGCTGTTTAACATTGACCTGCGCGACCCCCTTGAAGCCCTGCAAAAAGGCCAGCAAAAAATAGCCGAATTTACCGGCCGCATTATTGCATACCGGAAGAAGGGGAATTAGTTTAGTGGTGGATGATGGGCACCCCGTCCGCTTTATAAAATTCATGAGTGGCACAACCGGACGGACGGACGGATTTTAATTCAAAAGGGGAAATGATTTGCTGCTGGGGCGAAACTATCGCTCGAGCGTAGCGAAAAATCTTAGAGGCCCTTCATCACAATAATCTTTTCGAAATCAAGGGCGTTAAAGATTTCTCCTCGCCCCGCCCGCTCAATTCCACCTCTGGCTCGTTCGAAATGACATTTTTATTTAACTAAAAAGATGTGGGTACACGGTAGCTTCCCCAGGGAAGGAATCGCACATTCCGCTGCTTTTTTGTTTCTTCTGAATACCGATGGTATGCAGCTAAAGAAAATGCTGCACCAGTTGCTCCCATTCCTCGTCCAATGATACCTTGGGCCGTGTTTGCCCTGCCCTGTTGTACCAGTAGTCGGCATTCCAGGTGTCGCCTTCTTTACGGTGCAAATAGGCATGCACCCATGCCGATGCCTTATCATTCAGCTGGTCGACCTGTGCATGCGCCAGGTGCCAATCGCCTTTGCCATCATACCAAAGGCTTTTTAACTGCACAGATAAATCGGGGCCGGGTTGGTGTAAGTTTAACGATGATTTAAATTCAGATAGCGTATTCATGGCACGTTAATTTTTGGATTGATGGGCTTATTACCGCAAAGTTTATATAAACCGCGTAAAGTTAGGAAGTGCGGCGTAAATTTATAACACGCTAAACCATTGTTTTGCCAAACGCACGCCCATTTAATAGCCCCACTACCAGAAACCGGCAGCTATCCTATTTCACCTCCACATTGGCCCATTGTACAATTTGGGTATAATATCTGGCCATGTTTAGCCGTAGCCGCCCAATAGGGATCAGGTACGATGTGTTTGTGAGCTGCTTGTTATAATCAAGGTAATAATAGTTTGAGCCAAAGGGCGTATCGGCTATTTGTTCGCGGCTTATTACGGTACCGTCGGCTGCTACAACGGCTTTTACCAGCACCATATCCGATGGTTGTTCCTTCCCTTTTACCTTCTCATCCGGCCCGCGTTCCAGGTTCTTTTTACTATCGCAATAAATACAAACCAGCTTGTTTTTATAAGCAATAGGTATGTAGCCCGATGTTTCGGTATCGGGCTGTTTGCGGTATAACAAGCCAAATTTACTTTGCCCTCCCTTTAAAAACACATTAATAATAGGGCCGGCGATAGCAATATCGACAGTTTGATACTGTGTTGTATGATTTGTACCGCTTGCCGGCAGCGTATTTGTATTCATGATGGTTGGCTTCATGCGCATACTTGATGATGTAACCGAGGGGTATCCTGTTAGCGCAAGCGTTCCGTCGTCCAGTTCTGTACAGGCATAATCAACACGTTTAACAGTATAGGTATCTTTACCTTTAACGCCGAAACCCATTTTATATAGCTTTTCCTTAATATCATCGGCGTATGCAAAAAACTGAACAGGGCCGTACGTAAGCTGTTGCAGGTTTAAGGTGCTCAGCAATACGCCCTCGTCCAAATAATCGCCATAATAGTTGGCATATACATACAGGGTAGCATTATCATTTGACAGGTGAAACGACAATTTATTGGATTCCCACTCCTTTGATCCGGTGTTGAAATCCATGAATGCCTCGGCACCCTTATTGTTTAACACCAGCACACCGCGCTTGTATAATTTATTGATAGTGTAGGTGTAGCTAAGGCATTTATTCTCCTGGTTGTCCAAAAACCCGTTTTGTATGGCCATATCCTGGATATTGTTTTTAATGATGGTAACGGCGGGTTTAACCACCGCGTTATTATCATTAATGATACAGGTAAAAATCTCGTTGGTATTACCCGACTGTGTTACCATCAATTCTTTTTGATTGGGCGACAATACCAGGCTTAGCTGGTTATGCGCAATAACTCCGTCTGTTTCAAAACTGCTTACATTTTTTACATGCATGGTGTACAACTCTTTCACCCCGGTTTCGGTTAGGGTTTCGGGCTCTAACGTTGTTACTAACAATTTTACCGACCCATCATCCTGTGCATGGTAATAAAACAGCAGTAATTTATTGTTCAATATAATGGCTTGAGGCGCAAACGGGCCAAATTCCTTTTTTCCTTTGTTCAGCGCGGCTTTGGCAACCTCATTCATATCGGCCGTATAGCGGTAAAGGCTAATGTTGTATTTTTTATCGTTTAGCCGTGGATATATGGCAAATTGCACGCTTTTATAATCGTACTGCATGCAATAAAAAAAATTGCCCAGGCGGCAGGTACTTCCGGTAGCGTCGCCAAGGCCGCGGTCTTTTAACTCAAATTTATTGGAGAGTGTTACTGTAGCAGTTTGGGCATCAACAAAAAGGGCCGCCATCAGCAGGCAGGCAAAAAATATCCGTTTCATAAAGGTTAACTGGTTGTACTGCAAGCTAATAAATAATTTTGAGCTTAACAATTGGAAATTATTAAAATTTTTCTGGTGATTGACCGCGTGGCGAGCGGTGTTGCCTTGTCCGGATTTGTCCGTTAATACCTCACTACACTTTGCGGACGGACAGGAAGGTTACCAAACCAATTTAAAGCATTAGCGATAGCAGTGGATACCGGCCCGGTGGCTAATGCCTGTGCAGTATGAACGAATAGCGCGGGCCGCAGGCAATGCCCTGATTACTGCCGCCCAAACCTGCGCTTGCCGGCAATGGCAAAAACGGAGGTTGCCAGGATGCCAACGACAAAAAATATCAGGATGAAGTTCATTTGAGCGGGCAGGTAGGTCATGCCGATGCCGGTGAGCAGGGCTATGGCGGCGTTGATGAGCATAAGGTTGCCTACCCAGTTGCACAGGCCGTTAACATCGCCCACCAGGTTTTCGTCGAACCCGGATATCAGGCTGGCTTTCTTTTTATATTTTATCTGGTAGCCAAATAATAACATCACCAGGGCTATAGCACCAAAAACAAAGAGGTTAAGCATATTATTCGGGTAAATGGGTAAAGAAGGGCTCTTGCCGGGTGTCCCAAAAAAACAAAAGGGTTATAGATTTGAATAGATGTGTATAATACAAACAGCGTTTCTTTAGCTGGTTGGGTATAATAAACTTTAAGGCTCATGAAAGGCCAAGCATATCTCTTACTCCGGTATAGGGCGTTAACTTCCCTTCTTTGGCTTGTTTCAAAGATTCATTTACGCCTTGTACAACATAATCGGGGTAAACCTCGCTCTTTTGTTCAAAGGTAATTTTCATCGCTTTCATAACTGCCTTCATGGCCGCCAATTGTTCTTTATTTTCGGGATATACGATCAATGCATCCATATTCAAAATTAAAGATTATTAAAACCAAAAGCAATGTAACTATCTTCAATTTACATCAGTTCGCCATCTTTATGCTCGTGGTAGGTTTTATAGGCCAGGTAATAAAGTACCAGGGCGGGCAAGGCGTTTAATAATATGTTTACGGCGTTAATATCGGGGTAGGTCATGAATACCTGTATAATTAGCAACACCAGGGCTACAGAGCCACCTATAATAAAAAGGTTACGGAATTTGGGATTCATGGGCAGGTAAATGTATTAATATGAATATTCAACCATTTATTAAACGCAAAAGCTTAATAAATGGTTGAATATATTTATAGCGATTTGATGTTATTTATCGCTTTAGTTCATATTTGGCAGGGGCATCGGGTATTTTTTTAAATACGGTGGCTGCCAAAGGTGGTATGGTAATGCTGATGGAATTATCCTTGCCATGCCATTTTTCGGCGTCGGCAGTTACCGGGTGATAATTAATGATGCCGCTGCCCCAAAGGTTTTGGGCATCTGAGTTAAATATCTCCTGCCATTTGCCGCCTGCGGGTACGCCAATGCGGTAGTTATAGCGCGGTACCGGGGTCATGTTCAGGATAATTACGAGGTCGTCGGCACGGCTATGGCCCATGCGGCCGTAAACCAGTATCGAGTCGTTGGCGTTGCCACCGTCTACCCACTCAAAGCCGGTAAAATCAAAGGCTTTTTCGTACAGTGCTGGCTCATCTTTATACAACTGGTTAAGTGCTTTTACAGTTGCCGCCATGCCCTGGTGGTTAGGGTATTGCATTACATGCCATGGTAACGATTGGCTGTAGTTCCACTCATCGCCCTGGCCAAACTCGGCACCCATAAATAATAGTTTGGTGCCGGGGTGCGTAAACATATAGCTATACATGAGGCGCAGGTTGGCAAATTGCTGCCACTCATCGCCGGGCATTTTGCGCAGCATACTACCTTTGCCGTATACTACCTCATCGTGCGAGAAAGGCAGCATAAAGTTTTCGGTAAAGGCGTATATGGTGCTAAAGGTGATCTCGTTATGATGATACTTACGGTGGATAGGGTCTTCATGGAAATAATCGATGGTATCGTGCATCCAGCCCATCATCCATTTCATCCCAAAACCTAAGCCACCCAAATAAACCGGGCGGCTAACACCCGTAAACGAGGTAGACTCTTCGGCAATGGTTTGAGTTGATGGGAAATGGCTGTAAACGGCCTCGTTAAACTCTTTCAGGAACGAGATAGCTTCCAGGTTTTCGTTGCCACCATAAATGTTTGCCTCCCACTCGCCATGCTTGCGCGAGTAATCAAGGTAAAGCATGGATGCTACGGCATCTACCCGTAAACCATCGGCATGGTACCTATCCAGCCAAAACAGGGCGTTACTGATCAGGAATGCCCTAACCTCGTTACGGCCATAGTTAAATATATACGATTTCCAATCGGGGTGGAAGCCTTTGCGCATATCTTCATGCTCGTACAGGTGTGTACCATCAAATTTATACAAGGCGTGAATATCGCCCGGGAAATGCGATGGTACCCAATCCAATATTACCCCGATGCCGGCTTTGTGAAACTCCTCGATAAGGAACATCAGTTCCTGCGGCGAACCATAACGGGAAGCCGCAGCAAAGTAGCCCGAAATTTGGTAGCCCCAGCTTGGGTAATACGGGTGCTCCATTATAGGCATAAACTCTACATGCGTAAAGCCCATTTCTTTAACGTAGGGCACCAGCTTGTGTGCCAGCTCGGTATAAGTTAAAAACTGGTCGGGGCTTTCGGGGCTGCGGGCCCATGAGCCCAGGTGCACTTCGTAAACACTGTAGGGTTTATCAAGCGCGTTATGCTCATGGCGGTTGGCCATCCAGTCGCCATCGGTCCATTGGTAAAAGGTATCAACAACTATAGATGCCGTGCTTGGCGGTACTTCCCAGCGCAGGGCAAACGGATCGGCCTTTTCCAGGTCTTCGCCGGTTGATGATTTGATGTAATATTTATAGGTTTCGCCCACGCCAATATTCGGGATAAAACCCTCCCATATGCCCGACGAATCCCAACGGGCATTTAAACTGTGCGAACCGCGGTTCCAGCCGTTAAAATTTGCTATCACCGATACATACTGCGCGTTTGGCGCCCAAACCGCAAAGTAGGTACCCACCACGCCCTGAAACTCCACCACATGCGAGCCAAACTTTTCATACAACTTAAAGTGCTTACCCGATTTAAATAAGCTGATATCAAAATCGGTAAAGCGGCTATAGGGTTCAACTGCTTTTAATATTACAGGGGACGTAGCCTGAACAGCTTCGGCAACTTTTGCTTTAACCGTTTTGGGCTTGGGCGTGCTTGTTTTTTCGGCTGATGCTGTTTTGGCTTTTACAGCCTTTTTGGCGGTAGCTGCAACAGCATCGGGCTCAACCTTAGGTGTTGTAGCTTTAACTACTTTTTTTTCTTTTACAGGCTTTTCTTCCGGTATAGGGGTGTCGGTTGTCTTTGTTTTTTTGGCCATGATATAGATACCTGTCAGGATTTGTAAGGATAACCCAAATTACAGGATTGAGTTTGGTTTATATAAATCAAATATAACAGGATTATGACATTATGCGGGATTTAAGGGATTTATTTTTGAAATAGAGTCAAGAGCCAAGAATCAAGAAATAAGACTGTAACCGGGTATTGAAAAGTGCTGTTTTGCATAAAGCACAAAAAAGCCGCCTTTTTGGGGCGGCTTTAAACTCGTTATTTTGAGATTTCTATCTGCTTAAACTTTTTACTGTATTTAAACTCCATGGTGCCGTCATCGTTGAGGATGAAATCGGTTACAGTTTTACCGTCGACCACTATTTTGTGCGGCTTAAAAGGTAAGCCTATAACGTTAAAGTGGTAGCCCTCATAGCGTGGGGTATACAGCCCTTCCATGCTTTGGCCTATGGTTAGTTTTTTTGAATTACCATTTACCACAAATTTTTTCTCGAGGTAAATATCCTGCTCGTAGGCAAAAGTTTCGCCATAATCTTCAAACAAGAAGGAGTTTACTTCGTAATCGGTATAGTAAATGTTCAGTTTAACTTCTTCAATTTCTTTTTCGCCTATGTATTGCATTACCGGGTATTCGGGTATTACCGATCCGGCTTTTACAAACAGCGGCATGGTTTGCAAAGGCGTGTCAACGGTTACTTCTTTACCGCCATCCAGCACTTCAAACGTCCAGTAATTAAACCATTTACCTTTTGGCAGGTACACGTTACGTTTAATCTGGCCTGGCTCCATTACCGGGCAAACCAAAATTTTATCGCCATAAGTAAATTCATCCTGGCGGAAGTGGTTTAACAACACATCCTGCTCATGCATTACCACAGGCCTTAAAATAGGGAATCCGTAGCGATGGTGCTCCCAAAAAGTAGAGTATAAATAAGGGATAAGCCTGTAACGCAGTTCGATAAACTTACGGTTGATTTCGGTAAACGGCTCACCAAAGCTCCATGGTTCACGCTCTTTGGTATCGCCTGCCGAGTGCGCCCGCATAAACGGCGAAAAAGTACCTAACTGTATCCAGCGGGTAAACAGCTCGCCGTCAGGCTCGCCGCTAAAACCACCTATATCTGTACCGCAAAAAGGGATGCCCGATACCGACAGGCGCTGGCATTGAATATTACCTAATTTAAGGTGCTCCCATGAGGCTACGTTATCGCCCGTCCATACGGATGAGTAACGCTGTACGCCCGAATAGCCCGCCCGGGTAATGGTAAAAGGGCGTTTATTTTTCATGATTTTACGCAGGCCTTCGTAGGTGGAGCGTACCATTTGCATGCCATAAACGTTGTGCGCCTTACGATGCGACCCACGGTGCCCATCATATTGATGACGGACATCATCGGGGAAGGTACCTGCTCCAAACACGGCAGGTTCGTTCATGTCATTCCAAACACCGGCCACGCCCATTTCTACCAGCTCATCAAACAAGCCTCCCCACCATTCGCGTACTTCGGGATTGGTAAAATCAGGAAACTGGCAACGGCCCGGCCATACGTGGCCTTCCATAAAGTAATCGTCGCTGCGGCGGCAAAAATATCTTTTCTCTTTACCTTCTTTAAATACCCAGTAATTATCGTCAACGCGGATGCCCGGGTCAATTATCACCACCGTTTTAAAGCCATCTGCAGCCAGTTCGCTAATCATCTTCTTCGGATCTGGAAAGTATTTCCGGTTCCAGGTAAAGCAGCGGTAGCCGTCCATATAGTCGATATCTAAATAGATACCATCGCAAGGAATTTTGTTTTCGCGGAAGCCTTTGGCAATTTTACGCACCTTGGCTTCGGGATAATAACTCCAGCGGCACTGGTGATAACCCAGTGCCCAAAGTGGCGGCATAGGGTGCGTTCCGGTTAAAATGTGGTAGCTTTTTACTACATCCATCATGTGCGGGCCGTGGATATAATAGTACTGCAATTCGCCGCCATCAGCCCAAAAACTGGTTTTGGTTTTATCTTCGGCGCCAAAATCAAACTGTGCTTTAAACGTATTATCAAAAAATATACCGTGTGCTATGCCTTCATTTACGCTGATATAAAAAGGGATGCTGCGATAAAGCGGATCCTGATTCCAGGCAAAAGAGTAGGCGTCGGTGTTCCAGTTCTTCAGCCTTTTGCCGCGCAGGTTAAGCTCGGTAGGCTTATCGCCAAGGCCAAAAAAGCTTTCGTCTTTAGCGCAGGTTTTGGTACAAAACACGTAATAACCGCCAAACTGTACGTTCTCTTCCCAGTGCATAGGCACGGCATCTGAACTGGTTACGTGGTTATTGCTATCAGAAAACGAAATAAAGAAATCCTTTTTACGGATATGGCAATTTATCGATTTAGTTGCTACACGAAACTCGTTATCATCCTCGTAAAGGGTGAAGGCTGCGGCTTTATGCTCCAGCTTAGGAACGGCGTATGAGAATTCTTCAAGGAAAACGCTGTGGGGCGCCAATCTTACACGAATAATGTCGTCGGTAACAACAACAACTTCTACTTTGGCATCGCCATCGGTAAAGTAAAATTTGTTGCCTATCTGGTCGGCATGGTTTGGCACGCCAAGGTATTTTTTGATGATGGGTTTTATGCCATCGGCGGGATTATTAAGGTGATGAAACTCCTCTTCCTCTTCTTCTTCCAGCAAGTTTTTAATTTCAACTATCTTACTGGTTAGCTCTTCCGGATTGGGTTTGTTACTTTCCATTCAAATTATTTAACGGGGTTTCTGCAAATATGTATAATGTGTACTTACTACGCAATATACAACATTTGATTTGAGGAAAAATCATTAAGCGTGTTTGTTTTTAACGTTTTCTTCAATTGGAAGCCTCTATTATTTGAATTCTCTTACCATCTTGTACAAAAAACACCGATATAGATGCGATAAACATAAATACCCCGCCCATGATTAAACCGTAAATCGACTCGCTGTTAAACAAATGTTTGATAATAAGGCTGCTGGTAAGGCTGCTTACTATTTGTGGGAATGTGATAAAAAAGTTAAACAAGCCCATGTAAATCCCGATTTTTTTGGCGGGTATCGAGCTTGATAATATGGCATAAGGCATAGCCAGTATGCTGCCCCAGGCCAAACCTATACCTACCATAGGCAGCAACAAAAGGTAGTGGTTTTGAATAAAGAATATTGATATTAAGCCCAGCCCGCCCATTGCCAATGAAAAAGCATGCGTTGCCTTACGGCTTAGTTTTTTTACAATAAATGGTAGCGACAAGGCGTATAATGCCGATACGCCGTTATAAACACCAAACATAATGCCTACCCAACTGCTGGCATCATTAAACGATTTTGAGGTAGTATCGTTATCGGCCAGGTGATAAACGTGTGTGGCGATGGCAGGAGTTGTCCAAACCCACATAGAAAATAGCGCAAACCACGAGAAAAATTGCACTACACCTAATTGCTTCATGGTTTTTGGCATGTGCACCAAATCGTTTATAAACTCCATAAAGCCGCTTCGTTTGGTGGTTTCTATATCCGGCTCATGAAATTTGGCGTATTCTTCGGGGGGATATTCTTTGGTTTTTACCACAGTCCATAGTATACAACCTATCAGGATTAAGCCACCTGCGTAAAACGAGTAAAGCAGATTATTAGGTACAATACCAGGGGCAGCATCCGATTTTACTTTAAACCAATTGGTTAAAATAGATGGCAATACCGAACCTATGATGGCACCCACGCCTATCAAACAAGTCTGCATCGAAAAGCCGGCTGTATGCTGACTATCGGGCAGGTTATCGGCAACCAATGCCCTGAAGGGCTCCATAGCAACGTTAAATGATGCATCCATCAGCATCAGCATACCGGCACCAACAATTATCGGCGGTATTAAAAATGCCAGCCCGGATGAGTTGGGCAAAAAGCAAAGCGCTAAACCAGACAACAAAGCCCCGGTTAAAAAATAAGGGCGACGACGGCCCAAACGGTTCCAGGTACGATCACTATAATGGCCGATAATTGGCTGAATGATCATCCCGGTAAGTGGGGCTGCCAACCAAAAAAACGACAAATTACCCACATCGGCGCCAAAGGTTTGCAATATGCGGCTTGCATACCCGGTTTGCAGCGCGAAGCCAAACTGGATACCCAAAAAGCCAAAGCTCATGTTCCAGATTTGCCAGAAACTTAATCTTGGCTTTTGTAATACTTTATTCATCTTTTTTGGTTCATTGGTTCACTGGTTCATTAATTCATTGGTCTTGGATGGTGTTGTCTGAACCGGAATTCATCGAATTAAGGAATTTTCAGAATTGCAGAGCAAACAACGCGAGCTTAAACACCTCACATAGCGGCAGCAATTGTACAGGCCGGACTTACAAGTTTCTATGACTTCGTAATTCTACAAGTGTTCAACACTGCCGACAAGTTTTCCATTCTGTTAATTCCGTAATTCGATGAATTCCGGTTCAGAACTCCAGCATCAACCCGCTACTGGCCCCTACAGTTACTTGAACACCATTTTTAATATCACTGGTGCCGAACTTGCTGCCGGTTAGCAGATCGGTAAATTGTTGCTTGCCGTTTATATTTAGTTTATGTAACAGGTCATCCGGAAGTTTTACGCTTAATTTGCGGGCATCCCGGTTAAAATTGGTTATCACTAATATACGCTGATTATTGGTATAACGCAGGTATATGTACATTTTAGTATCAAAACCCGGCTGATGTTCATTGGCCATCATCAGTTCATAAAAAGCGCCTGTTTTAATGGCTTCGCTGTTGTGCACGGCATTAAGCAGGGTACTATAAAAGCCGCGCAGTTTTTTTTGATCGCCAGATAATTTACTGCCATCATAAGCACCGCCGTTAAGCCATTTCTGGTGTTCGGGTACACCCCAATAGTCAAATATCGAACTGCGGCCATCGTTACCGCTAAAGCCTTCACTACCTGTACCAGGTTCGCCAACTTCCTGGCCAAAATAGATCATTACCGGCCCGGTGTTTAGCGTTGCTGTTATAATCATACCCGGCACGGCCAGCCACGCATTGCCGGCAAAATCAGGCGATGCAATACGTTGCTCGTCATGGTTTTCCATAAAGCGCAGCATATGTTCGTCTATACCTTTGCTATCGTGGTTCCACACGGCGTTGATGCCCCAGGTATTGGTGTGGTAATCGTTGCGGGTTAAATTTCTGATGGTATCATAAAGGCCAACCTTATCGTACAGGTAATCAAAATGTCCTTTAAATATATAATCGCTGTATTTGCCTTTATCATAGGCTTCGCCGATGAAAACGATACCAGGATGTTCGGCTTTCATTTTCGGGATCACCCAGGCCCAGAATTCGATGGGTACCATTTCTACCATATCGCAGCGAAAACCGTCGACACCTTTGGCAGTCCAGTATTTTAAAATATCATAAACCTTGTTCCAAAGCGGCGGTATCGGGTCGAAATGGCCGCGGCGATGATCCATGTAATCAACACCATAATTTAGCTTCATCGTCTCGAACCAATCATTGATAGATGGTGACGCGCTGAAAACGTCATTACCGGTTGCCTTAGCCGGGTTTTCGTCGAATTTGCCGTCTTTCAGCGGACTTTTAAATTCATCTCCACCCGGATTATACCCGGCGGGAACCGTAAATGGTTGCCCTGGCATGTAGTAAAAATCGTTTTGCGGGCTAAAGCCTTTGCTTTTATCATCATCCTGACCAAAATCGCGTACGCCGGCCGGTTTTACATCCGATGCATAAGTACGGGCCACGTGGTTAGGTACCAGGTCCATCAATACTTTTAGCCCATTGCCATGGGTACGTTTAATTAAGTCTTCATACTCACCAATTCGATTTTTTACATCTACAGCTAAATCGGGGTCGATATCATAATAATCTTTTATGGCATAAGGCGAACCAGCCCTGCCCTTCACAATATCCGGATCATCGGCCTTAATGCCAAAAGCCGAATAATCGGTCATGGTGGCATGCTCCATTACACCGGTATACCAAACATAGGTAAAGCCCATTTTTTTTATCTCTTGCAAGGCTTTATCATTAATATCGTTCAGCTTGCCAACGCCATTCTCTTCAATTGAGCCATTGGTTTTGTTCAGCGTTTTGGTATTGCCAAAAAGCCGTGGCAATAGTTGGTATATGATCAGCTTATGATTGGCTGCGGTTTGTTCCATTTTTGTTTTTTTGGGTTGATGTTTTTGTGCATATCCTGTGTTAAAGATAAACAAGGCTGCCAAAACAGGGATAAACTTTATTTTCATACAGACATTTTGTTTAGCCTCCACCGGCGTGCTAAAAGGCCGCCTGCACTTAAAAACACCAATATTAAAGGCAACTCAACTATGGGGTTGCTAAAAATGTTTAGTCTTAAAATGGCCAATATAACAACGGGGATTGGCAAAAAAATCCAGGGGAATAATATAGCCTTGTGCGTATTACATATTTTCTTACGCTCAATTAAATACATAACCAGGAAGCCTGTTGCCGATGGTATCGCAATTGATAACAGCACAATTAAAATTATAGCGATGATATTCTCGATTGATAATTGCAAAAACTGGTTTAACAGGAAACAACCTCCTGTTAAAAAGCCAATCATGATAATTATCAACGCTAAGTTTTTCATTATGCCTCTACCAATAATTCGTCGTTGGCATTTACCAGCTGATCTTTACCATAAACAAATACCGTGGTTGCCACATCCGACAGGTTTTTGATCTGCACGCCTTCCTTGCTTACTTTGATGTTTAGCAATGCGCCACGGAAACCGATATGAAATGAAAAAGATGCCCATTTTTCGGGAATAAACGGTTGAAACAGCAGTTTGCCATCCCTCACGCGCATACCGCCAAAGCCTTCCACAACAGCCATCCATGTGCCGGCCATCGAGGTGATGTGGCAGCCATCTTCGGTATCGTTATTGTAATCGTCCAAATCCAAACGGGCAGTGCGCAGGTAAAATTCATATGCGCGCGCTTCATCACCCAATTTGGCTGCTAAAATAGCGTGTACACATGGCGATAATGACGACTCATGCACCGTGCGTGGCTCATAGTAATCAAAGTTTCTGCGGATGGTATCTATATCGTAATCATCTTCAAAAAAGTAAATACCCTGCAATACGTCGGCCTGTTTAATGTAGCAGGAGCGTAATATCCTGTCCCAGCTCCATTTCTGGTTCAACGGGCGGTCTGTAGCCGGCAGGTCTTTTACTAATATCTGTTCTTTATCCAGGTAACCGTCCTGCTGTAAAAATATGCCTTGTTTATCATCATGACCCAGGTACATATTTTCGACAATATGGCCAAAACGGCTAAACTCTGTAGCTTCATCCAGGCCGATCCTCGTCGCCAAGGCATCGTATTTAGCGTTATCGGCAATTTTAATTTTTCCGGCAACTTCCATGGTATACTTCATACACCAAACGGCCAGCATGCTGGTATACCAGTTATTGTTTACGTTATTCTCGTACTCGTTTGGCCCGGTTACACCCAGCATTACATATTGTTGTTTATCCTGCGACCAGCTTACCCTTTGCGACCAGAACCTGGCTATCGCTATCAGCACTTCAAAGCCATAATCGGCCAGGTATGCTTCATCGGCGGTATAACGCACGTAGTTAAAAATAGCATAGGCAATAGCGCCGTTACGATGAATCTCTTCAAAAGTGATCTCCCACTCGTTATGGCATTCGGTACCATCCATAGTAACCATGGGGTACAATGCGGCGCCGTTTTTAAAACCTAATAAGGCGGCATTCTCGATAGCCTTTCCTAATTGTTTATAGCGGTAAAGCAACAGGTTGCGGGTAACTTTTTGCGGTGCGGTGGCCAGGTAAAACGGCACACAATAAGCCTCGGTGTCCCAATAGGTTGAGCCTCCGTATTTTTCGCCGGTAAAACCTTTGGGGCCTATGTTCAGGCGATCGTCTTCGCCGGTATAAGTTTGGTTAAGCTGAAAAATATTAAAGCGGATAGCTTGCTGAGCCGATTCATCACCTTCGATGATGATATCATTGTGTTTCCATTTTTCGGCCCAGGCAGCAGCCTGCTCGGCAAGCATGGTATCAAAGCCTTTAGCGCTAATGCGATCTAAAGTAGCTGTCAACGAGGCAACCAGGTCTTCGGGTTTATGATTTTGCGACGACAGGTTAGCAACGTATTTAATAATGCTGATGCTTTGGCCCTGTTGTGCCTGTAATTCAATTTTTGATGCTATGTATTTTTCTTTCGATATCGCTTCTGTTTTTGGGTGGATAGTTTCGCCATTTTGCGAAATACTGAACTTCATGCCGGTAGCTACTTCAAAGCCGGTTTTTTTGGTACGCATTACAATGTAACCACCATCAGGCTCATTGGCTTTGCCCAATTCGTCCCAAAACTTCTCGTCGTAGTTGGAATCCTTGTTCACCACATCGCCATCAATGGCTGGGGTAATAGTGATGGTACCGCTAAAGTTTAATGGAGTAACCGAATATTTGATAGCTGCAGTTTCATCATCAACCATGCTGCAAAAGCGGCAGGCTTCAACAGATACCTCTTTGCCAGATGCGGTTTTGGCTGTAAAGGTACGTTTCAGATAGCCTTCCTTCATGTTCAATTCACGGCGGAAGCCGGTGACCTCGCATTTGGCCAAATCCAGTTGTTCGCCATCTAAAACTATATCAATAATTGTCCAGTTAGCGGCATTTAGCACTTTGGCAAAGTATTCCGGGTAGCCATTTTTCCACCAGCCTACACGGGTTTTATCGGGATAGTAAACCCCGGCAACATAGTTGCCCAGCAGCGTTTCGCCGCTGTATGCCTCCTCAAAGTTGGCCCGCTGCCCCATGCGGCCATTACCCAAACTAAATATGCTCTCAGATACCTGGTGATGATGTGCGTCAAAGCCTTCTTCAATTATCTTCCACTCATCAACTTTAATATAATTTTTCATTTTAACTAACCGTTTAGCCTCACCCCAAACCCCTCTCCAAAGGAGAGGGGCTTCAAGAATCTTTTAAAGCCCTCTCCTTTGGAGAGGGTTGGGTGAAACTTTATAATTTAAATAATTTATCTAACGTCATTTTATCTAACCCGCTGATTACCAAATCGGCATCCAGTACGCCGGGCTGGCCTATGCCAACTACCTTCATACCGCCGGCTTTAGCTGCCTCTACCCCGGCAATGGCATCTTCAAATACTACACATTCTTCGGGTTCGACACTTAGTGCTTTGGCCCCTTCCAAAAATACTTCCGGATCGGGTTTGGCTTTACTTACTTTGTTACCATCAATTACCGCATCGAAAAGATTGGTAATGCCAATTTTGTTGAGGATGGTCATCGAGTTTTTACTGGCCGAGCCTAAGGCTATTTTGATACCTGCTTTGCGGCAGACTTCTACAAACTCCTTTGCTCCGGGCAGTATTTCATCGGGTTTCATCTGGTTAACCATTTCCATGTACCAGGTATTTTTCTGGGTGGCTAAAACCTCCTGCTCCTCGGCAGTTTTGGTTACGCCTCCCCAGCCTAAAATAAGCTCGAGCGAACGTACTCTGCTTACGCCTTTGAGTTGTTCGTTCTGGTGCTCTGTAAAATCGAACCCTAATGAGTTGGCCAATCTTTTCCAGGCTTTATAGTGATAAACGGCTGTATCAACAATTACACCATCCAGATCGAAAATACATGCTTTAATATTGTTCATTGTAACTTTTTAGATACGCGGCTCAAAGCCACTAAGATATAATTTTTAATGAGTACCGCCGGGTAATATTTCGAGCACCAAAGCAGTTTTGCCAGGTATGTTCACCTGGGCCAGGTCAACGGGCTCGTCGGTTATCACGTTACGGGCTTTTTTGGCATCGCCAATTCGTTCAAAATACCGGTCTGTTGTTGTAGTTTGATCCTTATCGCTGCTGTTGAAAATAATCATTACCGTTTTGGCAGCATTGTACCTGAAGTATACATAAATCCCTTTTTCGGGTACAAACTGCATCATTTTACCGGTTTGCAGGGCGGTTGTGCCTTTGCGGTAGTTGGCCAGCTTGCTTACATAGTTAAAGGCCTCGTTTTCTTTTTTGCTGCGGCCGTCGGCGGTAAACTTGTTCTCTTTATCGCCTTTCCAGCCACCGGCAAAATCCTCGCGTACCAATCCATCCGGATCGCTATAGTTTTTCATCAGGATCTCGTCGCCATAATATAACTGGGGAACGCCACGCATGGTCAACAACATGGCCATGGCCGATTTGTATTTGGTAAAATCTTCTTTAACCATAGATAGCAGGCGGCTCATATCATGGTTATCCATAAATATGGTGTTGCGGGTAGCATCCTGGTATAAAAAGTCTTGCGCTATGACCGAATAAAGGCGACCAACGCCATCCGTCCACCCGTCATTGCCGTTCAGCGCTTCATAAATGGCATCTTTTAATACGCCATCGGTTACGCCTGGCAAGTGGGTATCCATACCACGGTTAACCGTATTACCCTGGGTGAAAAATGCCTGGTTTGCCGCCGACCATACCAGCGTTTCGCCAAAAATGGAAAGCTTCGGAAATTCGGCCTTAACATCCTGCGCCCATTTGGCCATATATGCCGGATCGTTATACGGGTAAGTATCTAAGCGGAAGCCATCGATACCAGCATACTCCACCCACCAAATATGGTTTTGGGTAAGGTAGTTTTGTACGTAAGTATTATTCTGGTTCATATCTGCCATCCGATGATCAAACCATCCATCGGCCATCAGTTTCTTATCCATTGGCGAGGCATGCGGATCCATCACCGCGGCATCCCTAAAGTTTGATTTGGTGTATTTTGGCCACTGGTGTACCCAACTTTTCATGGGCATATCCAAAATGGTATAGCCTTCGGTACCGGCGTGGTTGTGCACCAGGTCTTTAATTACCTTCAGGCCCATGCTGTGGCATTTCTCAACAAATTTTTTGTAAAGCTCGTTGGTGCCATAGCGGGGGTCTATTTTATAATAGTCGGTAACTGCATAGCCATGGTATGATGCATGCGGCTCGTCGTTCTCAATTTCGGGGGTCATCCAGATAGCAGTAACGCCTAAGGCTTTTAAATAATCAAGGTGGTTCATCACTCCCTGGATATCACCGCCGTGGCGGCTATACATCGAATCGCGGTGAACGCCTTTCTCGCGCATATTGTCAAAAAAATCGTTGCTTTCATCACCGTTGCTGAAACGATCGGGCATGATAAGGTATATCAAATCCTTGTTGGTTACGCCCTGTATGCGACCGGCAGATTTGTCGCGTTTATTAAGCGTATATTGATAAACCAGGTCCTTTTGACCGGCCTTTGTAAATTTTATCGGGAACGTTCCCGGAACTACCGATGAAAAAAGCTGCAGATCGAGGAATAAATAATTGGAGTTTTCAACTTTATGTACTGCTTTTAGCTTTACGCCAGGGTAATTAAGTACCACATTACGGCCTGCAATGTTATTGCCATGTACTATTAATTGCAGGTTAGGGTTGCTCATGCCCACCCACCATGACATAGGCTCAACGCGCTCTAAAGCAGGCATTTGCGCCGATGCGCCCAACGCAAGCGCAAGGCTGCATAAGGCAAAAAGTAAAGTTTTCTTCATATTGTAAAACAGGTCAAAAAAGTATAATTGGCTGCGGCCTGCTATCAGGCACTATCCGCGTTCCAAATTTATAATAAAATTGATTTGTTGTATGGAAATTTTAATAATTATTGATAAGCCGAATAAGGGGTTGAAAAACCTTCTTTGCCAAAATCATTATTGATGAACTTATTTGTTTTTCAATCTTCAAAAAGCATAGTCCTTCCCTTTGATAAAATAGTTAACCGGAAGGCGTGTTTTTTCAAACTTTTCATATCCGGGCTTTAACGTTTTCCAGAAAGCCATATAGGATTGGTGGCTGTAAAAATCCATGTGCGCTTTATCCATTCTGAATGGAAATATATCCAGGTTTATTTTTTGCTGGCCCGCCTCAAAAGCTTTGTAAACCAAGGTATAAATTTCTTCAATCCGCGCATCGGTCATGGCGTAGCAACCAATAGATGCACAATGCCCATGTATCATAATAGCATCGCCGGTGTAACCTTTTAACTGTTCAACCTTGTTTGGGTAGCCTACATTAATAGCCAGGTAGTAATTACTCACCGGGTTAAGCTGTTTGGGTTGGATGGTGTAAAAGCCTTCGGGGCTTTTATTATCGCCTTTTTTGGTTTTGGTGCCCAGGTTGCCAGAGTAGTAACAAATTTCATAAGTTTTAAACAACTTATATTTATTGCCTGCCTTTTTCCAAACTTCCAGCGCATCCTGGTCTTTAAAAATACGGATGTAAATGGGGGCTTCCCCTTTAAAACCCTTATCGTTCAATTCTCTTTGCAATGGGGGCCATACGGTAGCACGCACGGCACCGGCCCGTTTGCTATCCGGCAATTTGGGCCGCGGGTTTAAAACAATAAAATAGGAAAATAGTAGGGTCAGGAATAATCTGGACATTGGATAAGGTACTTATCCGCCAATAACGAAAGATTTAGTTAATATCGTATCCCTAATTAAAAATATTAAATATAGGCTGCTTAAAAGTTAAAAAAAAGGTCTTTTCTATAGCTGTTTAATCCGCTCAGCGGCGCGTAACCCGCTATCAAGTGCAGCTTCAACAGTACCCATGGCGGTGCCGTTGTACAAATATTCGCCAGCGAAAAAAATAGTATCCTGGATCGGTCCGCTCAAAACATGGCGTGCCTGGTTGGCTTCTACCGTATCATAAGCGTAAGAGCCGCGGGAAAATTCGTCGGCCGTCCAGTTTACTATGTGGTAGTTAAGAAGCTTTTGATTGAGTTGTTGCTCATCGCGGTTAAAAATAATGGCTAATGATTGCAGGCTTTGCTTTATTATTTCGGTGTTATGGGTATCCGCTYTTTCGGCAGCTTCGGGGCCGCCTATCCAGCCGGTTAGCATATTGGTATGCCGGGGTGCCTGTGTCCACCAGGTGGGGATTTCCTCGGTGCTAAATAAATAGCCCATGTTACTGAGGCTTTTACCGGCCAGTATTTCGGTTTGCTTGTCTTCCCAAAAAGCTTCATCAAACTCCAGCAGGATTTTTATCACCGCCCCAAAGCCTAAGGCGTTGATAGCTTTGAGATAGTCAGGAATCTCGGGAATAAAACTGATCGCCCCGGAATCGCCTGCGTTAACCTGCAGAACGCCAAGCGGTAAAGCCACAATTAATTGTTTTGCCGAATGCGTACACCCAACGCTGCTAACCACTTTTACGCAATGTTGTTGCCAAGATATTTTCTTTACTACCGCGTTTAGTTGTATCTGCCCACCGGCAGCAACTATCTCTCCGGCTAAAAAACGGACCAAATTGATATAACCACCTCCTACCCGGTATTGTGCGCCATCGTCTTCAGATTGCCATTCGCGGCGTAGCGAAAACGAACTTGCTTTTTTGGGGTCGGCGTTGTCATATCCGGATACAAACTGGCGTACCGACTCCCTTAAACGCCGGTATTTTTCGCCTTTAAATTCGCGAAGCAGGAAACAGTTGATGCTCATATCCTGCTCTAATTCGCCCAGTTTATTAAGGAAGGCGTCCCAATGTTCAACAAAAGATTCGTTCTGTTTAAACTCGCCATCCTCGTACCGCCACATGGATGCGCCGGCGTGTTCATAGGCAATGCCTGCCTGGTCCAATAACGATTTTGTGAGCGGCAAATCGCCGTGTATGAACTCGGCACCCAATTCAAGCGGTTGTTGGCCCGATGCATTTTCGAGTGTGTGAATGCGGCCGCCAATACGGTCGCGGGCCTCCAGTACGGTAACTTTTTTACCGGCTTTTGCCAGCGTACGCGCAGCCATTAAACCCGCCGCACCTGCGCCTATGATCAATATATCGGTATCTTCCATGGTGTTATTATGGTAGGGCAATGTAATTATTGTAATGATACTATGCGGCATTTGTTTGTCAAAATTTCCGGCGAAAACGGTAGCCCCATTCACCGACAAAATATACTTGCTTACCGGGTTGTTATACCCTGTTCGCCAATATTGCCTTGCTGTGCCTTATATAGCGCAGTACTTTTAGGGTATAATTTAAAACTTACGACGATGAACAACGATATAAACACCCTGAACACCCCAAACAACAGCAAAGTAGCCGCAGGGGCAATTTTATTAGTAGCTGGCAGCCTTTTACTGATAAACCAATTCGATTTGTTTTTTATACCCGACTGGCTGTTTAGCTGGCCAATGTGGATGATTGCCTGGGGTACTTATATGGGTGCCAAATATAATTTCAGGAAACCATCATGGATAATTGTTACCCTGATTGGCGTTGCCTTTTTGCTCGACGAAAACATCCCCGATGCCGACCGCATAGTATGGCCACTGGCTATTATGGCCTTTGGCGCCTGGATGGTAGTTAAACCACGCAAACACACCGAAGAACATATTTTTACCCAGCCCAAACAGCCTTTCCATTTTGATAAGCCTGCCGGGCCCGAAGTATAACACATTTTGATTTAATAGTTTTGATTTGAGGGAGGGCCTGTACAGGTTCTCCCTTTTTTGCAGGTGTTCGGTTTTCTGTTTTTTTTAAACTGGACTTAATGATATTGGAATACCGGGAAATAACCGGCATTTAAGCGTCAAGAATTAAGACAAAAAATATAAAAAAGGCTGGCTTTTTAATATCAGCAATGAAAGAATTATACATTTTTTGATACAAATATTAAGGCGATTAAATTAACTAGGGGAAGTCGGGGAAGTCCGGGAAGTATTTGTTGCTTCATCTCAAAATCCGTAGCTTCGGATTTATACTATCCCACTCATGAAAAAACTTTTTCCGATTTTGTTATTGTTTACTGTGCCGGCTTTTGGGCAGCAGGTTTATAAGGCTACCGAACCGTTGGCGCATACCTTCTCTATCGTGGCGCGCGACCCGGCTACCGGGCAAATGGCGGCTGCCGTGCAAAGTCATTGGTTTAGTGTGGGCACCTCGGTTATCTGGGGTAAATCGGGTGTGGGGGTGGTAGCCACGCAGTCGTTTATTAAAAAATCGTACGGGCCGCAGGGGCTTTGGCTGATGCAGGGGGGCAAAACGCCCCGGCAAGCGCTTGACCAGCTGATTAAGCAAGACCCCGGCCGCGACGTACGCCAGGTGGCGTTCCTGGATACCAAAGGCCAAACGGCTGTATACACCGGCAGCAAATGTATTGCCTACGCTACCGACCGCCACGGCGCCAACTACTCGGTACAGAGCAATATGATGCTTACCGACAAAGTTTGCGCCGCCATGGAACACGCCTTTTTAACCAACACCAAACTGCCGCTTGCCGAGCGGGTGCTGGCCTGCCTTAAAGCCGCGCAGGCCGCAGGCGGCGATATTCGCGGGCGTCAGTCGGCGGCCATTATTGTGGTAGCGGGTACGGCGGTTAAGGAGAGCTGGAATGATAAACTGATTGACCTGCGGGTTGATGATAACCCCAACCCCATTCCCGAGCTTGACCGCCTGCTGAAACTGGAACGCGCCTACGAACACATGAACAATGGCGACCTGCTGGTGGAGAAAAACAATATGCCCCAGGCCATGGCCGAATACACCGCCGCCGAGCGCATGTTCCCCACTAACCTGGAGATGCAATACTGGCACGCCATTACACTGGCCAATAACAAGCACGTAAAAGAGGCTGCCCCCATGCTGCAAAAAATTTACGCCAAAGATGCCAACTGGCGGGAATTGACCCGCAGGTTGCCAAAGGCTGGGCAATTGACGGTAAGTGCGGAGGAATTGAAGGAGTTGGTGAAGTAGGGATCGGAGGTGTGAGGTCTGTTGCCGGTGCGGGTGGTTGGCAACTATCGTGAAAACGAAACTTGTCATCCCGATAGGGCTGTGGTGATTGTGTGTGGGTGCGAAAGAGGGATCTTATATGCCATGCCGGTTTACGGGTATTACCATATTTTGTTTTAATCGACTAAATCGTTTTTGGGGAACAACATTATTTTGTAGAAACTACGACATCGGCCCGCTCATGGCCGCGGGAGGGCCTAGTTCCTTTTGTCTTGTCAAAAGGAACCAAAACCGCCGTCAGCAGAAATGCTTCTTTACGCTCAAAGCCTCTGCGCTGCAAAACGGCCAAAACCTGGGCCAGAATTATTTGCCCCCGTGCTTTGCCCGCACATGCCATCCCCTGCCGGCAAAACTTCCTATGCCCTGCCACAGCACAACCCACCATCGTTTTGGCCGTTTTCACCCGAAGCTCCCTCTGCTGACACTTTTGGGATCGCAAGGTGTTTTTTCTGTAATGAAATTTGCAGCTAAAAATTCTGCTAATTCCTTAATTCAATAAATTCCGGTTCAGACAATTATCTGCACCATAAAATTCTCAAATTCCGCAAATTCTGATTCAGACAATTACTTGCAACCAAAAATTCTGATTCAAGGGCATATAGCCTTTCGGAGCATCAAAAGCATCATCAAACAAAAAATTATAAAACAAACAGGGCAGGCTAAATTAATTTAGCGGTACCAGTAAATACCGTTCACCATGGCTACGCCGGGGGTGGTTTCAAAAGCGTTCAGGATGGTACCGTCGGGGGTGCGGGTGGCCCATTTGCCCCACATGAGTCCGCTACTATTACGTATCGACCATGCCTGCGTGGCGTTGGCATCCAGCCAGTTGCCATAAGTACTTTGCAACCCGGCCGAATGCACATAAATACAGGCCCAGCGGGCAAATATGCCTTTAAAGCCCTGGGTATCGGCCGTATCATACTCGTCCAGCAAAATGCCTCCGGGGGTTTGGCACATGTTGTTTTTGCTGTAGTTCATTACGTTGTTGGCCATGGCGGCGTAGTTTACGGCGGGGTATTGCAGGCGCAGGGCATCGCAGGCGCCTATGAACGTGCCTTGCGTGTACGAGCGGCTGCCTTCGGTAATGGTGCCGGCCGCGTTTATGGCGCCCTTAACTTCGCCGCTGCTGGTGTACAGGGTGGCCACCATCCAATCCATCAGCAGCTTGGCCTTGGTTTGGTAGCTGGCATCACCAGTGGCAGCGTACAATTTCATGGCGCAGATGATGGCCGGGGCGTTTACGCAGGCGTTTTTGGTTTGCTTGGCGGTAGTCCACCACAGGCCGCCGCCCAGGGCGGTATCATAGGCGCGGTTCCATACAATGGCGAAGTTGTTTTTGGCCATATCCAGCATGCCGCCATCATTGGTAATGGCATAGGCGCGCACGCACATCAGGCTGCCCCAAATAATATCATCATTATAAATGTTGCTTTCCCAGGTAAGGCCGTAACCATCGCGCATACCGTTGTACAGGTAGCTAATTTTGTTCTTCAAATCCACGTTCGGGTTTATATTGTAAGCGTCAATGAGGGTTTCGATAGCCTCGGCCTGCGTCCAAAAGTCCATGCGGGTGGTGTGGTTCTGGTCTTTCCAGTAGTAGGCCTTAAAGCTGGGGCCGTAAGTGCCGTACTGGTTGTAAAAAGTATTGTTGTACACCTGCATGGCCACCAGCGCTTCGGCACGGGTGGGCAGGGTTGCATTGGTTACCAGCTTACGACCGGCCACCGCTGCCGAAGCCGCCGGCGACCCAGCCGCCAGCTGCCCCTCCTTTTTACAGCCCGAAGCCACCGCCATACAGCCCATCGCCGACAGCAGCAGGCCATACGCGGCCCGACCCATCAATTTAAAAGCACGCAGCACACCCAATGCGCCGCCGGTTTGTTTAACATTGTTTTTCATAATTTTCATAGAAATTGATTTCGTTTAATTGGTTTATATAAAGCCTGCCCCCTGTTTGTTGCATTATTAAAAACCCCTTGAAATTGCCAAGACTCACCCGGCTACGCTGCGCTGGCCACCCTCTCTTCGGCTTCGCCGGAAAGAGGGGCTTGAAGTGCTGAATGCATTTAGCATACCGGGTTTGGCCAGCTTTCAAGCGCGTCTTTCCGGGTTTATATGCCGCGTTCAAGCCCTCTTTCCACCGCAGGTGAAGACAGAGGGTGGCCCCGATATATCGGGGCCGGGTGAGTCTTCTCCGCCATGCCCTATACGCCACGCTCCCGCCCAGCCTGTAAAAAACTGCCGTCCTAAAAAAAATCACGAATGTTGGTTACCCCGGCTGCTGCAAACGCTAAAGGCGCCCGGCTGCCCGGCTTATGGTATTGTTTTTCAATTGGTTTATAATAGTAAGATGCTGCCGGCAGGGCTCAGCCCCCAAGCGGCGGGGAAGTTTTTTAAGTTTTGTATAAATTTTGTCTTTCAACTAAATCGCTTATCAACTATGCACCGGGGGGAGCCTTGAGTCTTAAGTCCTGAAAAATCAGACTTCCGACTAAAGGCTTCAGACTCCTGACTTAAACGCCATTTATTTGTCGCACCTGGCCCTCACCGCTATGAATGCCGTATTTTATTTTTGATATTTATTTAGCAAAACCGGTCAACAAAAATTAATACCAAAACCAACCCTATGAGAACTGTAACTTTTGGCATCAATATCAGTATAGATGGCTGTTACGAACACACCAAATTTAATGGCGATGAAGAAATTCACCAATATTTTGCCGACCTGGCACACGACGTAGACCTGGTGGTATACGGACGTAAAATGTACGATTTGATGGTTCCGTATTGGACCGAGGTGGCCAAAACCCAGTCGGGCGCGGCAGCGGGCAATGCGTTTGCGCAAACGGTTGTCGACATTGATAAAATTGTTTTTTCGCGCACCCTCCAAAGCGTGGAAGGTAATACACGCATTGTGCGCGACAACCTGGAAGCCGAAATCCGAAAACTGAAACAGCAGCCCGGCAAAAAAATCTCCATCGCCGGCGTAAGCCTGCGTTCGCAACTCATGGCGCTTGGCCTGGTTGATGAAATTCATATTGTAATTCACCCGGTAATTATTGGCGAAGGAAAAAAGTTGATGGAAGACTTCCCGCTGCCGGAAAAGCTAAACTGGAAACTGGTGGATTCCAAAGTTTTTAAATCGGGATGCGTGGGGTTGCATTATTTGAAGGGGTAAGGGCGGCTTTGGGATTGGCAGACCGACTGACCTTCAGACCAGAGGGTAGTTGGACTTTGGAACCGGTGAACATCCGGACTTTGTGATTGGAGGATGATTGATAAGTTTTCCTACCTCAAAAAATCTTGATACCTGATACTAACTACTTGATACTTTTTCTCCTGTCTTAACTCTTGATTCTTAACTCTTGATTCTTCTTCATGGCGTTCTTGTCTCAAATCTCATATCTCACATCTCAAATCTAATTTTGGCGTTCCCTGCGGGCCGTGCTGTACGTTCATACGGCACAGGCCTTAGGCGCCGGGCCGGTATCCACTGCCATCACTAACGCGAAATTGCGGTACAGATGGCTTTTGTGCTTTACAACGACATCGTGATTTGCATGCGGGGCACACGCGGCACGCGTGCGCTAGCATTGGGGGCCTGGAGGCCTGCGGCAGCAAGAAGTGCTTGCGGTAACCCGGATTCTGTATTGGGTGCTAATTCGGTTTAGCACGGAATTTACTTTCCAATAGACTTATTCTTGCTAATTCGGTTTAGCATGGTATTTACCTGTCAGTGGGTCTACTTATCACGAACCGTGAATTTGCTAATTCGGTTTAGCATAGAGTTTACCTGTCAGTCGGGAACACGCGACACGCGTGCACCAGCGGGGGGAAATGCTTAGAGTTTTATGATGGAAATGTAACGGAAGAGTGGCGGGAAGAATGGTAAATAGCTTAATATTATTACAGCCTTGTTCAAATTAATTAAAACTTTAGTTCGTTCTTTTTTAATCTTTTGTTTTTCATCTTTCTAAATGCGTTTGACGTTTCCTTTTGTATAAAACGCTGCTCACTTGTCTTTGTAATCTCTTGTTCTAAAAGACGGAAATGCCTGGATAGTTGTTTCCTAATTGCTATGGAATCCATACCCTCCCTGAGTATTCCGTTTGATTTTTTATATATTTTCTTAGCTGCGTCTTGAGCATAGCTGAGAAAGTTTCTTTTTCCTAAATGAGAATACTTTTCATAAAGTTGCTTTTTTTGAATAAATGATGATTTGGATTTTGAACTATAAGACATCATAATTGTCTTAACAATTCGCCTGTTCATCTTTTGAAAATATTTAGATAGACTTCCTGGCCGTATATAAATATCCTGTCCGTTAAATTCAAAGCCTAAATATTGCAATGACTTATAATAATTGGACTCGCTCGCTGGGGTTAAGATTGCTTTATCTTTATTGATTTTTTTATAATTAAAACCCCTGACTTTGCCTTTGCTGTTTTTATGGAAGTTTATAATCTCTGCTTTTTGGGGTTGAATTACCAGTTTATATTTTTCGATCTCATCAAGCACCAGCTTGCTTACATCGGAATAATCTGAGGATTTACAAATAATCAGAAGGTCGTCGCAGTAACGCCGATAAGTGAATCCGTACTTTTTACTGAGTCGAAATATGTACTCATCAAAATCTATCAGGTAAATATTTGAAAGCACAGCACTCATTGATGAGCCTTGTGGAATGCCCCGAAATTCCTTCTCTTTAGTTTTATTGTTAATTTTAGGCTGATTGGTAACAATCAGATTTTGAGCCCTTAAAAAATTAAACTTTTCGTATAATGCCTTGCCTGCAATGCTATCATCCATTAGATCCAACAGCGATTGCCATTTTACACCTTCTTTTCTTTTGAGCTCTAAATCAATTTTAAAGTGTTTTAAGAAGCTGGTGTAATTTATATATGCATATTGGGTGAGCGACCGATATACTTTATATTGATCAATTGGAAGTTCAGATAATTTTAGAATCTTGCACCATTTAGCTTTCAATAAATAGTGGTCAATATTGTCAAAATATCCGGTAATATCCAATGCAATAGCCGTACAGCTTCCTGTACTATTTAGGTGTTCTTTAACCCTGTTGAAAGCTTCTTTGGCAAACTGAATATTACATGATCCGTTTAGGTCCGTTCGGTAAGCCAATACACATTCACTGAATTTTTTATCCCTGATATACTCCTGGTATTTTTCGGTTAGTGCAAATGCATAAAAGGCATAAATATAAGAATCAAAATGGGAGGCAAATGAAATAGGTCTGATCTTGGTTTCCAAATCGTAAGACGACTTATCCTCCTGATAACGGTATCTTGGAGTTTTTGTCAAGATCTTAACAAAGGGCAAAAAAGGATGGGAAAAGATGGTTTTTAAGGACGGGTCAGCAACCTTAGTCCTGATTTGTTCACTAAGGTTGAAGAAGTCGAAATAAGGATCAAATTGGGGATATTTTTTTAATTTGAAGGACGCGGTTGTCAGACCGAATTTATCCTTAAACCGTTGCCACAAATCATCATTATATAAGGTTTCAGTCTTCATATTTTAATGGGACATTAGCCAGGAAGCGATTATTCAGCCTTATACCTCCTGGCTAATGCACAATGTTACCCATTGCTTGGCCAATGACCGCCTCGAATCATTTGAGGGTATTCTCCTCTACAAACCTTAATCCACTCATTAGCCAATCAAGACACAGCAAAGCTGTTATTGTGGCATTTTAGATCGGCCTGACACGTTCAGAACCGACCCTCCCAAGCTTGGGTAACCGACTGAGGTTACTTACTTCTCCGGGACCTTGCAGAATATGTTTCACTTCCGCTCAGACATACGGCTTTCACCGCGAGGACTTTTTAAACAATAATAATGTTATGATAGCTCTTAAACACATAATCCTTGCCCTGTTAGTTATTGCATCTCTGCAACTACAGGATTGTTCGGAAACCATGACAGGTAATCTGGCAGGGTTGGCAGCATATTTGTATACGCACCTTAGGTCAAGCCACTTAAACAGTACACCACTCCAGACTATTCTGAAGGCAAACATGACCACTCAATTTATAATCCAAACTCCAAGAATGTCAATTTGTCATAAATCTGTAATGTGATTCTTATTTTTGTATCCTCCGCCGTTGTTGGAGTTGTCTCCAACAATTCGTTCCCGGCCGCCCGCTCGTTAAAACGTAAGCCGTGTGTCAATTCCTTTTAGTTGATAACCCAGCGATTGATAAACGATAAAACCGGGTGCAGGGGCTTTGGCTATTACGACGCAGTAAAGGTCCACGAGTTTATTGGAGACAACTCCAACAAAGTGCGGTCGGGAACATCAACAAGGGCGTAGATATCCTTTCGTTTAAACTTATTTGATAACGCTCTCAATATATTTAGCGAGTAGTTATTTAAATCCCTTAAAATAAGAGGGTCAATATTAATCTATTTATTAAATAATTGATGTAAAGATGTATATTTAGTCACCGAAATCCTTACATCATGAAAAAAGCTTTATCAATCCTATTATGGATTTATCTATTAAATCCTCAAAACGTGTTTTCTCAAGTGGACTCACTTCTTATTAAGGGTGTAGTTGTTGAAAAAAAGGGCAGCACTCCGTTGCAAGGGGCATCAATATCTGTCGTTAACAAGCGCTATGGCACGCTGACTGATGACAAGGGTCGTTTCGTGCTTAAAGTAATAGCCGGAGATTTGGTTAAAGTTGACTTTATTGGGTATAAAAGCATAACGCAAAAAATCGACAAGCCTGACCAACCGATGCTTATAGCGCTTGAACAAGATGATTCAGGTATTAATTATTTAGTGGTGAATGCTGTTTCTAATAAAAGCTACTGGTCCGGCGCGAGCATGGGGGCTTCGATTGGTTATAATGTCAATTCAAAGGGAGGAACAGACAATATAGTAGGAGGAGCGACCGTGATTATAAACCCAATGTCTCACAAATATTCCAAGACCGAGTGGGCCATTGTCGGAAATATAGCAAACTTTATGAACACTGTTAGCACACAGGTGACAAAAACAGATTTAAGCAAATTGGCACAGTCCAATAACGGACTAAGTGTTGGAATCGGAGGTACGCGTGAATTCCAATTCGGCGTCGACAACGAATTAGCGTTTAGAGTTTACGGATTTACACTATATCAACTAAACTCCTTCCAAAAAACTGGCGACACTACCCATACATCAATAAGCCAATGGAAAAATACCCTTGGTTTGGAATTAGAGGGATTTACTTTTAAGCAAGGTGGTGCAATGACATTTGGCGTGTCTGCAAATTATGGCATATTTGACGCAAACGCATATAAAACTGTTTTTGGGGAGAAGAAAGCCAAAATTTTCAGCCTCGAGTCGACGGTAATACTGCCTTTGTCAAACCAATTTGGCTTCTTGTTTTCGGGCACCTATTCGCGCAGTTTTCAGCCGATATTTATGCTGGGGATTATTATAAAGACAATTGATTTTGACAAAACATCATTGGGGGCCGCACAAAGGCATTGATACGCTTGAATTAAAGAATTACTATTACCTGTCAACCAAATCGCCGATCAGTGACACTAAAAACTTCCTGACATCTTTGCCCTTGTCATTAAGTTGTAACTCGATGTTGTTTCCTTCCGGTGTCAACGTTATTGGCGATTTTGTTACAAGATTTAAACGATAAAGTTCGTAATACCGGTTCCTAACGGAATCCGTCAATTCGGATTCTTTTAATAGTTGTGAAGATGTGGGCGATAGTTCCAATATTTTATCTATTCCATCCGGACTCATACGCTTCAATATTTCTTTGACCGGTCGTGTAGCCTCAATTTTAAGCTTCTCATTTACCTCAATTTTCAAACCGGAGATTGAAATAGTTTTTGAATTAGATAAAAGCGTCGGAACTACTGCGAGACATTTATGAAGATCACCCGAAAAAAGGATGTAAAAAATAAGAATAGTTACGGGCCACATCGATGCCTTTATTATTGTAGCGACTGCTTCAAGCTTTGAGTTATTCTCTTTTTTTTCCATTTCAGTGATGACGTTAGGTGTTAAGTATCTGTTCTGCAATATAATGAGAAATGATTTAAAATCCCCTCAATAATTTTTCGCCCTTGTTGGTGTTCCCCCCAGCTCCCCCTCTTTGGCGCAAGTCTTGCGGGCTGGAGGTGCGAAGGGTGACTTGTGACTTCCTTAGTAAATGCCCGTCATTAGTTATAACATTCAACCTCCATTAGTATGCCGCCTTTCTCCTGGTAATTACTGGCGCTGCTGTAAAGATAGTCTGCGGCTTCGGCAACCAAACCTGCTTTAACGGGGTTTTGGTGAATATATTCCAATTTTTGTGAAAAAAGATTTGAATTCGGGTGTAATTCAATTGGATGGTTCTCCTGTTCCCAAAATTGATAGTGAGTGTTGTTCCCGTTTGCTTTACCTGCATCTGAAAATATCCGAAGCATCCAATTTCGCCTGCTTTCTGACCGATTGCCAATTATTTCCTGGATGATTTTAACCGAAGAAAACTTTTTCATGTCCCGCATAATTACGGGTAAACTTTGTATCCCTTTACTGCTTATAATTAAATGAACGTGGTTACTCATAATCACATAACCGTGGATGGCCAATCCTTTTTCCCTGATGCAATGCCTAAAGCTTTCTATTAAAATATCCCGGTAAACCTGACGCGTAAATACATCTACCCATTCCACAACGGCAAACGTTACAAAGTAAATCCCTTCAGGATTGGCAAATTTATATTTGGCGCTCATGCTTTAATTATAAATAATGTTCGTTATAAAAGCAACGCTATTACCCGATAAAGGGTATCAATGAATATCAAACACCCAGACGTTTTAAGCATCCGGGTGTCGTTGTAAGTCATGGTATCCTTCAAGTCACAAGTCAGCCTTTGCCCTCTTTGCCCACCCACAAGACTTGCGCCAAATGGTGTAAAAAGCTTTAAGGTTTACGTAACGCCATCTTAATTTCGACTTGACACTTGTTGTGCTCCCTACCCTGTTCGAACACTTCGAACGATTAGGTCTATAGTAATGAATTTAATAAGTCGGTATTAAATGCCATACCCGACCGCACAAAACTATGCGTGTGGTCTGCAGACTACATGTCCCGGTAGATCGAGCCAGGAAATCGAACAGCGGTATTTATCCCTTATAAATATACCAAACCCTGATGCAATTGCACATCCCGGATTTGCATACAAATAATAAGTTTTATGCCGACAAACCAACAACAGGCATCTGCTTACACGCTTTTTCATAAGCATAGCTCAAACGCACAATGCCCGACGAAAATACCTGCGTGTTGGTTAACCGCATTGGTAAATTATGGCTAAGGGTGGGGAATAAACGTTTCCCGGTAGAAATTACCACCGGGTGCACCCAAAGTTCGTACCTATCCACCAGGTTTAGCTTCATGAGTGATGATACCAGCTGTCCGCTCCCCAAAACTATGATATCCCGGCCCGGCTGGGCTTTTAACCGGTCTATCTCTTTTTTTAGCTTTCCTTTTAGCAGGATGGTATTGCACCAGGGAGTAAGGTGGATTGATTTGGATACTACCGCTTTGGTATGCCGGTTCATCAGTTCGGCCATTACAATATCTTCTTTGGCCATCAGCAGGTCGTTGGCTTTTGCGGGCCAGTAGTTGGCGAAGGCTTCATAGGTGCGGGCACCTAATAAAATGGTATCTGCCCGGGCCAGTTGCCGGCACAGGCTTTCGCACAGCTGGCTGTCCCAGTATTTAAAATGCCAGTCAAGGCTGCCATCGGGCCCGGCCATAAAGCCATCTAAAGTTACATTTACCGATGCCACCAACCGCCTCATTTTTTATTATAATTATTATTTACAGGCCATATATGATCAGGGAAAGCGCTTTTTGATTTTTTCGCGCCAGCACGCTAAGTCGCAAAGCAACTCCTTATTTTTCTTTGCATCATTTTCTTTGCGTCTTTGCCCGAATTATTTTAAAGCTGGTTCCCCGATTTACCACTTACCGCCAAAGTTGAACAGGCTTTTTACTTTTCCATCGCGCAGGTAAAGGCTTAGCCATACCAGTATGGCAAAAACTATAGGGAAATAGGCGGGCTGGCCAACCCTTATCATGATAGCTACTGCGCCACCCAGGTAGCCGGTAATTAAAATAGCGCCCAAAACAGCAGTACGCGGAATGATGTAGATGACGGTGCAAACCAGCAGTATGGTACCTATTACCTGTACCATATTTTCGCCGTAGCCCAAAAAAATGGTACCTTTTACCGAGTGGCTTTCTTTCATGATTTTGGCGATAGCATCAAACAGCAGGAATAAAATGCAGATAACGCTGATGATACGCCCGGTTAACAATGATGATTTTGAAGGCGTGGCCGCCGTAGTGGGTGATACTGTGGTTTCCATAATGATATTTTTTGTTGGTGATTTTGTTAATTCAAAGGTAGTGTGGCGTAAACAAATAAGTACTGCACGTATTTGACATCTGCAGGGTGTAAATGCGACTTTTTATTTTTTGATTGCTTAGATTTGATCAACATGAAACACATTTCGATACTGGTGCCCTATGAGGCCGTCCCGTCTGCAATCGTCGATCCGCGGTATATGTTCACCGCCATTAATCAATTTTTGGTTAGCGCCGGTAAACAGCCCGCGTTTGAGGTTCAATTAGTGGGCTTAACCGCCCAGGTACCGCTCAACAACGGCGCTTTCGCGGTTAATACGGATGTGCTGATAAGCGACCTTAAAAAAACCGACCTGGTGGTTATCCCGGCGCTATCGGGCGATATGAGGGCCATGGTTGAGCTGAACAAGGATTTTGTGCCCTGGATTATCAACCAATATAAAAATGGTGCCGAGGTGGCTTCACTTTGTCTTGGCGCTTTCCTGCTGGCATCTACCGGGTTGCTTAACGGAAAATCATGCTCTACCCATTGGATGTCGGGCAACGAGTTCAGGGCCATGTTCCCGGAAGTGGCCATGACCGATGGTACCATCATTACCGAAATTGACGGCCTTTACTCAAGCGGCGGCGCCAGCTCTTACTGGAACCTGTTGCTGCACATTATTGAAAAATATACCGGCAGGGAACTGGCCATTATGGCGGCTAAGTTTTTCGCTATCGAGATTGACAGGAAAAGCCAGTCGCCATTTGTTATGTTTAACGGGCAAAAAAAGCATGAGGACGAACCCATTAAGCTTGCACAGGAATTTATTGAGCATAATTACACCGCGAAACTTTCTGTAGATGGCCTGGCCGACCAGTTTGCCATCGGCCGCCGCCATTTTGAACGCCGTTTTAAAAAAGCCACCAACAACACCCCATCCGAATACATTCAGCGGGTGAAGGTAGAAGCCGCTAAAAAGCAGCTGGAAAACTCATCAAAAAATGTAAACGAGATAATGTACCAGGTAGGCTATAATGATGTTAAGGCTTTCAGGGCGGTGTTTAAAAAGTTCACCGGTTTGTCGCCCGCCGATTATAAGCACAAATACAACAGGCAGGCGGCTGCGTAAAAAACACCCCTCCGGTCGGGAACACCAACAAGGGCGTAGTAAAGTGTAAGGCAACACTTTTAAATATGGTTCGGTTTCCTCGGCCAAGATGCTCTTTTTTACAAACTCCGTTTCAACCTGTTTTAATGATTGCGTTGAATTATTGAAGTAACCCTATTACAGCCATTACCGTATCAATCAGCTGTAAACTGGTAGCAGTCTCGTCATTTAGCTTTTGTAACAAAGCAAGCAGTTCCGGGGTATCATAACCATATGTCGTTGGATCGGCATTTACGATATCCCATATTATTTTTGCAGCATTCCCGGTTGCACCAATAGGTATGGGCACCGACCTGTTTTTATCATGTTCCCATGCCGCATCAAATTCTATCATCATGCCAGGAGATTCGGTCAATACACCATCAATATATTTATTGCCGAATATGAATATACTAATACCCGATTGTGCGGTGAGCTCCTCCCGGTGCTTTTGCTTTAATTCTTTAATATCTACTCCATCTGGTGCAAACCGGGGAAAGGGAACCATAGCAATTACCTCATCAAGGTGCTGGTATTTGGTGGTATACAAGTATGTGAGTGCCCCATTTATTACCGTATCTCCGATACCTAAGCCGAAACCAGATATAATTTTGTAATTACTTGCTGCAATTTTATACGATAAATCGAATACGAATCTATCTGTTCTGTCTTTTCCCCAAGTTCCATAGTTGGCCACAGCACCGGAAATAAAAATCTTTTTCCGTTTAAGTTTTTTATTTAGCAGGGTAAGCGTGTCTGTAATTTCGGCATAATCATCAATTAACAACGCTTTTATTGAATATCTTGTAAGGTCCCTCACCTTGTAGTTTAATTTTAAACAGTCATATGCCCAGGCCTTTTCGCCTTCTATCTCCCCAAGCTTTTTTTTATAATCTGAAAGTTGCGGTTGTTTAAAAAAACAATAATGATCACGTTGGTTATTCCCGAGTAAAATCCTGATCCTGCTCAATATATAACTCAGGTTAGGATCTTCAAAGCTAAAACCTATAAATAAAAATGTTTTCGAAACTAAATCGCCCTGCAATGCTGTAGTAAAAAGCTGCCTCGTTACGTTGTAGTCCTCATAATGTCCTTTGGTAAGTACGGCTTTATCAGGCAGGCTCTTGTCGCCATGCATTTTATATACAATAGCGTCCCTTTTCGGCAACGTTATAGCCAAATTTTCGGGCGTAAGCTTTACGTCGGCCGATTTATTGGCATCGCCTAAAGCCCGTTCTATTAAATCATCATAATTTGTTGTCCAATAATAGCCTATTGGCAATTTCGCCAACAATTTCAGATTTGGCGTAAGCGCCACGCCCTTGCTAAACGCATTTACAATTGTCTGATTAATAGCCCCCTGCCCGCCTGCCTGGTTCACATAATATTGAGCTATTGAAATAAGATCATCCTCCTTATCTATATCAAGCTCCAGTTCTTCGGCTATCTTTCTCAGTAATTCCTTCCAATTTACAAAGCCGGCGGGTACCGATAGCCCTGCACCGGCAAATATAGCTGCATTATTTTCACTAATAGCGTTGAGGTATTTTTCTACAAATATTTTTACAGCCTGTTTCATATATAAAGTTTAGATAGTTAAAGATACAATTTGGTTAATGAGTTATTGATAGAATTGAAAAAAATACAAAACCTTAGTTGCTGGCCCCAAATCTATGCGCCCGCATACAACTCACAATACCGCATGTAAAGCACAAAACCCCAAACTCCCCCCAGCCTGCATTAGTAATAGCTATGGAATTAACTGAACATTGAGTTTTATGAAAGTTTACACGTCCTGCTTGGGTTCGTTTGATTTTGCTAAGGAGATCAATCCGCCCATTGCGCCCAGGTTCATGGAATCCAATGCCGAACTTGGCACTATAACCATCGATCCTTTTTCTTTCAGGCCCTCAAATAACATGTTCATCCCCCTTAGGTGTAAGGCCACCGGGTTATTGATATATTGTTCACTTGCCACCGCAAATTTTTCGGCAATCTCAACTTCGGCAGTGCCCAGTATTACCCTTGCCCTGCGTTCTCTTTCGGCCTGGGCTTCCTTGCTCATGGCATCGGCTAATAGCTGAGGGATAACAATATCTTTGATGCCCACATTCTGGCAGGTTATGCCCCAGGGGTTGGTATGCTCATCCAGTATTCTTTGCAGTAAATCCGTCACCTTATCGCGCTCCTGCAACAGCTCGGCCAATTCATGTTTTCCTATTACATCTCTTAATCCTGTTTGCGCTATGTAGGCAATAGCCACCTCGTAGTCCTGCACTTCAAGCGCGGCCTTTTCAACGTCCCATACCGTCCAGTACACTACGGCATCAACATTTACGGGCACGGTATCTTTGGTAAGCGTTTGCTCGGCTTTAAACTCGGTAACCCTAACCCGCTGATCAATATAATTATCTATTTTGTCAACCAGTGGAATGGTGAAAAATAAGCCCGGGCCACGTAGCCCGGTATATTTACCCATGCGTAAAACAATAGCTTTTTCCCACTGATCGGCTATATGCACCGAGTTGGCCAAAAACAACGAAGCTATCAGCAACAGCCCCAAGGTTAAAGCGTTAATGCATTCCAAATAATACAAACCAATAGCGCCCGCTGTTAACACAACAAATATCACGGCTGCAATTGGGTTAACGCCCAACTTGGTATTCTTTTTACTACTTATCATATTATTGTTTTTTAAGTTGATTAATAATGTCGTCTGTCGAAAAACCATAGCTGAATGCAATGGACGAAAATTCGTTACAGATCTCTTTTAATTTGGCGCTTCGCTCCTTTTCAGTTATCTGGATCCTTATTTCGCTTATAAATGTGCCTGTACCCTGCTGCGTTTCTAAAATATCCTGAATTTCCAGCTCTTTGTAAGCTTTGGCCACCGTATTCAGGTTTACCTTTAAATCCACAGCCAACGAACGCACAGTGGGTAATTGTTCGCCTGTTTTCAGGTTTCCCGCAGCTATGCCAAACGTGATCTGGTCAATTATCTGTCGGTAAAACGGGGTACCCGTTTTAGGGTCTAATTTAAATTTAATCATGTTAAAATACTATTGTACTATACATATAGTACAAACATACAACAAGTTTCTTATTTTCAAAATATTAATTCAATATCTCCAAAGCCCTTCTGTTTAACTAAAAACCGGGCAGCGCGTAAATATTTCAACCTTTCGGAGGGATAAACTACCGGTAGTCATGTGTAATAGGAAATATATAATCAGATGCAAGCCAGGCAATCGCCACTCCCCTTGATGATTGTCAGGTTTTATCTGATAGCAGGCGTTGTATATCCGGATTAGTACATAAAATTTATTGTTTGCATGAATAATACCAAAGGCACAGGGAAGGCTTCGGCTGCTGCTTCGCGTTATTTTGGCCCGCGTTTATTGAAGCTTACCGGTGCGGCGGCTTTGTTTTTATTTATGGGATTTGGCTGGATGGTGGCAACCACAAATAAATCGCGCTAACAATAACTAAAACAACATACACCTCATTACACAAAATAAAAATAACATGGAAAAAAGAAGATCTGTTTTAAAAAGGATACTGGCCTCGGCAGTGGGCATATCCGTATTCGGATTAAGCAAAGACGCCATAGCCGCGCCCGCCGATGAAAAGGTAGCTAACAATGTAACATCGTTTCAGGATGTGCCCTTGTTTTCGGGCTCAACCAAACTGGGCAACATGGTTTTTATAGCCGGAAAAGGCGCCCACGTTGAGCCCTTCGAGATTAAAGCCCATACCGAAATTGTACTTAAAGAGCTGGAAAAAGAACTCATAAAAGCCGGCTCATCGATGGAAAAAGTACTCAAAGTAACCGTGTTTCTGAATGATATTGCCGACTACCAGGGCATGAACGAGGTTTACAAAGGCCGCTTTGACAAAAATCCGCCGGTACGTACCACCGTTGCGGTAGCTAAGGGTGGTGTGCCGGGCAACTCGCTTGTTGAGATGGATTGTATCGCTTACATATAATAATCAAAAAATGAAACGCAGAGACATACTCAAGGGCCTTACCCTATTACCCCTAACCGGCAGCCTGGTTAGCAAGGCAGCCGTTACGCTCCCCTCCTCCCCGGCAAAAAAGCCGGTGCGCGATCTGTTTAAAGAGCTTGGTGTTACACCGGTGATAAACGCATCCGTAACCATGACTTTTTTATCCGGTTCGCTGATGTTGCCGGAAGTGTTGGAGGCCATCAATTCAACATCGCACGATTTTGCCAACATGTACGAGTTACAGGATAAAGTTGGGGCGAAAATTGCCGAAATGCTGCATGTAGAGTCGGCAATGGTTACATCGGGAGCGGCATGTGCCATATTACTGGGTACTGCGGCTGCCATAACCGGTACCGATCATGAAAAAATAAAGCTGTTGCCTAACCTGCCAGGGCCGCGGCCCGAGGTAATTATGCAAAAAACGCACAGGTACCTGTTTGACCAGGCCGTAACCACCACCGGCGCCAAAATTATTGAGGTTGAAGGCCCGGACGAAATGGAGAAAGCTGTTAATGATAAAACGGTAATGGCCCTGTTTTTTAACGCCGCCGAAAAAAGCAGTATTACGCACGCCGATTTTGTGGCTATCGCCAAACGGCACAACATACCAACCTTTTTGGATGCCGCGGCAGATGTGCCGCCTGTTGAAAACCTGTTTAAGTTTCAGAAAATCGGTTTCGACCTCGTGACCTTTTCGGGTGGCAAAATGATACGCGGGCCGCAGAGCGCAGGCTTGCTTTTCGGCCGTAAAGACCTTATTACAGCCGCCCGCCTTAACCACAGCCCTAATGAGGCGCCCATTGGCCGGCCTATGAAAGTAAACAAAGAAGAAATGTTTGCCATGTACGCCGCACTGAAAGCCTACCTTGAACGGGACCATAAAAAAGAGTGGGGAGACTGGATGCAGCGCACCAAATACATCGGCACGCAGTTGGAAACCCTGCACAGCGTTAAAACCGAAACAGTAGTTGACCCCGGCCCGGCTAATGCCTACCCAAGCCTTAATGTTACCTGGGACAACAGCAAAATTAAAATTACACCCCAACAGGTGGTAATCGCCTTAAAAAATGGCACGCCAAGTATAGTAGCCAATGGCCAAGGCAATCGCCTTACTATCGGCGTGGTGCTTTTGCGGCCAGACCAGGTTGATATTGTAGCTACAAAAGTAAAGTCCATTTTGCAGCAAGCCATCTGATAAAATTATCCGCCCAACATACATCTGCCTGTCAAAAATTAAACCTGCAATACTTTATTATGATTTAAATACTTAACCCAAAATGCAAAAAACCTACTTCTTATTATTGGTGCTGTTAAGCGTATTAAGCACGGCGGTAATGGCGCAGTCGTACGATATTGTGATTAAGGATGGCCACGTGATTGATCCTAAAAATGATATCGACGCCATCATGGATATTGCTATCAACAACAATAAAATAGCGCTGATATCCAAAAATATCGACGCCAAACAAGCGGCAGATGTGATTGAGGCCAAGGGCATGTATGTAGTGCCCGGATTAATTGACATCCATACCCATAATTTTGGCGGTACCCAGCCCGATCATCAATACGAAAACGGGAACCTGGGCCTGGCACCCGATGGATTTACTTTCAGGAATGGTGTAACTACTGTTGTTGATGCAGGCAGCTCGGGCTGGCGAACATTTCCGACCTTTAAAACGCAAACTATTGATAATTCCAGGACAAGGGTGCTGGCGTTTTTAAACATTGTTGGCGAAGGCATGCGCGGCGATTACGAACAAGACCTGAATGATATGGATCCGCGGATGACTGCCCTGGTTGCCCGGAGATATAAAGATATCATTGTAGGCATCAAACTGGCCCATTACGAAGGTCATGACTGGACACCTGCCGACCGTGCGGTAGAGGCCGGTACAGCTGCAAGAGGAATACCCGTGATGATTGATTTTGGCGGCAGCATCCCGCCACTACCCATTGAAGAATTATTTTTGAAACACCTTAGGCCAGGCGACATTTTCACCCATTGCTTCGGCCAGTTTAATGACCGCGAACCTATTGTTGACCCGGCGACTAAAAAAGTAAAACCTTTTGTATACGAAGCCCGGAAACGGGGGATTGCTTTTGACGTGGGCTACGGCAATATCAGCTTTGCGTATTCGCAGGCGCTGCCCGCCGCCAAAGAGGGGTTTTTCCCGAACTCCATCAGCACCGATTTACATGTGGGCAGCATGAATGATGCCATGAAGGATATGCTTACCTGTATGACCAAATTTTTGGCTATGGGCATGCCCCTTCACGATGTGATACAGGCATGTACATCAAACCCGGCGAAGGAGATAAAACACGAGGAATTGGGGAATTTATCGGTAGGCTCGGGCGCCGATGTAGCTATTTTAAGTATTGTTGATGGCAAATTCGGTTTGTTTGATTATACGGGTTACAAGATGGAGGCCAGCAAAAAATTTGTTTGCGAACTCACTATCAGGGCGGGTAAAATAGTTTATGACCTTAACGGGATAGCATCGCCAATATATCAGCCTAAAATTAATACCAAAAATCCGCAAACCGTGCTAATAACCGAAAATCATTAATTAATATTATCCTGTTTTAATAAAAGTTATGAGATACTGTAAACTTTTAATCCTGGGGCTTTTTGTCGGCATAGGCTGTTACAGCAACGCCCGGGCGCAAACCATTTCAAGAGACGAACTGGTGTTTTACACATCGGAGTGGAAAGGCGAGCGCTTTGCCGATGGACGGCCCAAAATTCCGGATGATATTATAGAACGAGCAAAAAAAATAGGTATTGAAGAAGCCTGGACGGTATTAAAAAACGAAGGTTATAATAACCAGTTTGAAGGTGGGTGGAAACTGGTTAACGATACCTTGCCAGTTGTTGGCCGGGCCGTAACAGCCATGTTTATGCCAAGCCGCCCCGATATAGAAAAAAACATAAAAGACCGGGGCAATAAACAGGGGCGAAAAGGCAATACCAATGCCTGGCCGATAGAAACCTTAACCAAAAGCGATGTGTATGTTGCCGATGGCTTTGGCAAAGTTAAAGGGGGCACGCTTATTGGCGATAACCTGGGTAACTCCATTTTCAGCAAATCGGGTAACGGTGTTATTTTTGATGGTTCGGCGCGCGACTTGCAGGGCCTTAAAGAAATACATGGCTTTAATGCTTTTGTACGCGACTTTGATCCATCGTACCTTGAAGAAATGGTATTAATGGGGCTTAACACGCCCATACGCATAGGCCGCGCTGTAGTGCTGCCCGGAGATTTGGTTATCTCCGAAAAAGAAGGCGTGCTTTTTATTCCGGCGCATTTGGCCGAAAAAGTGGTGGCTACTGCCGAATTCATTGCCCTGCGCGACGAGTTTGGACATGCCATGCTTAAATCGGGCAGGTTTGCAACCGGCGAAATTGACAGCCAGTGGACCAGCCAGGTGAAGGATGCGTTCATGAAATGGCTTAATCAAAATCCGGGTAAAATAAAAATGACCAGGGCGCAATTAGATGCCTTTATGGAAAAGCGCACCTGGTAACCAAATTATAACCTAATGCCAAGTTAGCAGTACTAAGTCTTAAGTAAAAAGTTAGATTTAATCTTTTTAACTTAGAGCTTAAGCCATTCGAGTAAAGACTATCCGTCGTTACTCGATTAACATAACACTAAATTTAAACAGTTGAAAAATATCGTTATCTACAAACTCATTGCGGGCATTGCCGTGCTTTGTGCGCTCGCGGTAGCCTGGCAAATTTACCGGGATGGCATTGCTCATGCCGGCCCGTTTATCATCGCATTGTTTATCATGCTATCTATAGCATGCCGCGGATGGGAGCTATTAAAGGGCCTCGCCTTTACGCTTATCATTTTCGCGGCAGTTACCGCGGCATTATACTATCCGCAATATTTTGTTGAAGTAAAAGGTTTTAAGCTGTCGGGGCTTATTACGCCCCTACTGCAGCTTATTATGTTCGGGATGGGCACATCTATGGGTATTAAAGATTTTGCAGGGGTTATTAAAATGCCCAAAGGAGTATTCATAGGTGTTGGCAGTCATTTTTTGATTATGCCGCTGCTGGGCTTCACGCTGGCCAAACTAAGCGGCTTTCCGCCTGAGATTGCCGCAGGCTTAATCCTCGTGGGCTGTTCGCCAAACGGAACGGCCTCCAACGTTATCTCGTACCTGGCAAAGGCCAACCTGGCATTGTCTGTTACCATAACCGCGGTATCTACCATGCTGGCACCGTTTTTTACACCACTGCTTATGAAACTGCTTGGCGGCGCTTTTATTAAAATAGATACGCCTGGCATGATGTGGGATATTACAAAAATTGTGGTTTTACCCATCGCCGCAGGCATTCTTTTTAATAAATACCTGCTTAAAAGGGCCGCGTGGCTGGAAACGCTGATGCCATTGATATCAATGTTTGGTATCGCTTTTATTATCGTAATTATTACTGCGGCCGGGCGTAACAGTTTATTAAATATTGGCGCTATGCTGGTGTTGCTGGTGCTTATTCACAATTTATTGGGTTATACTCTGGGCTACTGGGCGGGCCGGTTATTTAAAATGCCCGAACGCGATTGCCGTACCATGGCCATAGAAGTGGGCATGCAAAATGCCGGCCTGGCTTCGGGGCTGGCAAAAGCGATGGGGAAAATCGCGACGGTAGGCCTGGCCCCCGCGGTATTTGGTCCACTGATGAACGTCACCGGATCATTACTGGCCAACTACTGGCATCGTAAACCGCTGGAGAAAAGTAACTAGCAGTATCAGGACTTTGGGGATGGTGTCAATTGGGAATGGGATGCCGGAATACGTTTGCATACCGCACTTTCTCAACTTTCGCCCATGTTAGAATCCCCTGCCGCACTTTGTTGTGTGTTTTCATTAACAAATACCGGCATGCAAAAAAAATTTAATATTACATAACGCCGTCTTCCCTTCAACTATCCTTGGCTCGTTGGTGACAGCATTAACCCTTACCTACCGTAAAACCCCTATATTTGAGCAAAAAAAGAATACCATGTCAATCACATCTGAGGAAGAATTATTTGGAATGAAACAGGTGAGCAATGCTGTTGCCGAAACGTTAAAACAGATGCGTGAGCATGCCGTGCCGGGTATGTCGACCAAAGAGCTGGACGAGTTTGGGGGTAATATCCTGAATCAAATGGGTGCTAAGTCGGCACCAAAGCTAACCTATGGTTTTCCGGGTTGGACCTGCATTAGTGTGAACAACGAGGTGGCGCATGGTATTCCAACCGAGGCCAGGATTTTGAATGAGGGCGACCTGGTCAATATCGATGTGTCTGCCGAGCTAAACGGTTTCTGGGCCGATAATGGCGGCTCATTTATACTTGGCCGCGATTTAAACCGGCTGCAACCCCTGGTTGACGTTTCCAAACAAATTTTAAAAAAGGCTATCAGTGAGATTAGAGGTGGTGTAAAAATTGCGGATATAGGCAAGCTGATTGAAATGCAGGCCAAACAAGTTGGTTATAAAGTGATCAAGAACCTTGCAGGGCACGGTGTAGGGCGAAGCTTACATGAAGAACCTCATGATATACTGAACTGTTATGATAAGTATAACACCGCCCGTTTCAAAAAAAATTCGATTGTAGCCATTGAAACTTTTATTGCTACGCACTCCAGCTATGCAGATCAGCAGGAAGATGGCTGGACTTTGATAGGGAACCGCGGCGGGTATGTTGCCCAGCATGAGCACACCATTATGGTAACTAACGGTATGCCTATCATTCTTACCGCATCAAACGAAATTTGGGCCTAATCAGGTTCCATTCAGCATGCGGGGTAAAGTTCGCGACTAAACCGTCGGTTATTCGATGGTTAAGCTATTTAGCATGAAAGAAATTTAATCTTTATATCGTACCTTATTGCTCTTATTTATTTCAACGTCTACCAGGTATGTCTGTCAACCCCAAACCCAAGTTTCGTAAACGAAAAATTCTGAAATGGTTAAGCCTGCTTGGGCCAGGTTTAACTACCGGCGCGGCAGACGACGATCCGTCGGGCATAGCAACTTATTCCCAAACGGGTGCTCAATTTGGTTATGGCCAATTGTGGACGGCCCTTTATATGCTGCCCTTTATGACCGCCGTTCAGGAGGCCTGTGCACGTATTGGGCTGGTTACCGGCAAAGGCATAGCTGCGGTTGTGAAAGAACATTACAGTCGCAAGGTATTATACGCAGTTGTGGGCCTGGTAGTGGTGGCCAATACTATTAATATCGGTGCCGATATTGGCGCCATGGCCGCAGCTGCTCAATTGCTGATACCTATTCCGTTTATCATCTTAACCCTGTTGTTTACTACGGGCATTTTACTGCTGGAAATTTTTACCACTTATAAGCTGTATTCCAGGATATTGAAATGGCTGGCCCTTACACTGCTGGCCTATCCTATAACGGTGTTTATTGTTCATCAGCCCTGGGCAACAGTGTTGCGGGCAAGCCTGGTGCCGCATTTTGAGTTTAGCTTTGCCTTTTTGTTTATCATTACCGGGGTATTCGGAACCACCATTACACCTTACATGTTTTTTTGGGAAGCCTCGCAGGAGGTTGAGGAAGAACAAGCCAAAGGGCTGGTACGCAACGGCAAACCCAGGATTGGCTGGCCGCACATTCATGCCATGCGTAAAGATAATACCTTCGGTATGATCGTTTCGGAGTTTACCACCTGGTGCATTTTGCTGGTGGCGGCTACGGTTTTACACAACAGCGGGGTAACAGATATTAAAAATGCAGCCGACGCGGCAAAAGCGCTGGAACCTTTGGTACACTCGTTTCCGCATGCGGGCTTCCTGGCCAAGCTTATTTTTTCTATAGGTATCATTGGGCTTGGCTTATTGGCTGTACCGGTGTTATCAGGTTCGGCCGCTTACGCTGTAGCCGAGGCTTTTGACTGGAGTGCCAGCCTGAACCTGAAATTCCGCAAAGCTTATGGCTTTTATGGCGTTATTACCGTTGCTACGCTGGTGGGGCTGGCTATAAATTTTGTGGGGATAGATCCGGTGAAGGCCCTGGTATATACCGCGGTGATAAATGGCGTGGCAGCTGTTCCTTTACTGTTCCTCATCGTAAACATCGCCGCCAGCGAACAAATTATGGGTGTGTACAAAAGCGGCTGGTTATCTAAAACCCTGTTATGGTCAACATTTGTGATTATGGGTGCCGCGGCAGTAGCGTTATTTTTTACATTATAGTTCAGTATAAGTGCATCTATATTATCCCGTTTTTTACCGCGAACATTACCAGACCGGCGGTATTGCGAACGCCTACCTTTTCAATCAGCCTTATCCTGATGCCCTCTATCGAGCGTGGGCTAAGGAAAAGTTGCTTACCCATTTCGTTGGCTGTTTTTTCTTCACATATCAGTTTTAAAACCTCCTGCTCACGTTCGGTAAATTCAATGTTTTGATTAAATGATGGCTTCAGGTTACCCTTTATTACTAATTTTTTCAGGAGGGCCTTGCTTACTATGTCGTTAAAATAATAACCATTTTCATGCACGGCATAAATTGCCTTACCAATCTCGTCCGAGTCGGCATTTTTTAATAAATACCCGTTTGCCCCAATCTCCATTAAATGGATAATAAATTTATCATCATCATACATGGTTACCACCAAAATTTTAACCGATCCAAATCTTTTTTTTACCAGTTTGGTAGCTTCTATACCATCCATTACCGGCATTTTTAAATCCATGATAATAACATCCGGCAGCTCTTTTTCCATCCCTTCAATCAGTTCCTGGCCATTGCTGGCTTCCATAATCACTTCAAAATCATTGTGCTGGGCCAGGCCAACTTTTAAACCGTCTCTGAATATAGTATAGTCGTCGGCTATCGCTATTTTTATTTTATTGGGCTTCATAGCTTGTATTCATTAAAATAATGTATCGGGTAAAATATTTGCCAATGTTGTTATTGCTTCAGGAATTTACGTTGTCTTTCACATATATGTCAATGCAATACCCCGCGGCTATCTGCGAAAATGAGAGGTGGCCCTTTATCAAAATTATGCGGCTTTGTATGTTCTTTAAACCAAGTCCGTTTTTTTTAAAGCGTAACTCCTCATACTGTTTTTGGGTAAGCCCATTACCATCATGAAAAATGGTTAAGCTTAATGCATGATCTTCATAAACTGAACTGATATGCAGCGTTTTGGCGTCGGCGTATTTGATGATGTTATTTACAAGCTCCTGAAATATCCTGTAAATACTGATATCATTTTCTGTTGTTGGGGCGGTATATGAGTCGGCCAGCGCAGTTGTAACCTGTATTATATTGCTGTTATGGATTATCTTTTCGGCAAAGTGCTGGATTGCGGTATTCAGGCCCAATTCTTTCAATATCCCCGAGTGAAGGTTATGCGAGATATCCCTTACCTGTTTAATGGCTTCGTCAAGTAACTCTTTAGCTTTTTCATAAAGCTCGTTGTTTTTTTCGTCAAAAACGTTAATTTTTATCCCCTGGAAATGCAGTTTTGATGAGGATAATATAGCGCCAACCTCGTCATGCAAGTCCTCGGCAATGCGGTGCCGTACGGCTTCCTCGCTGCGCACCGCGGCTTCAATTAACTGGTTTTGCTGATTTTCGCGTAAATTTTGAATGTTTTTTTGGTACTGAAATTTCTTTCGCTGAAAAAATATAAAAATCAATAAAACACTCGCAAACAGAAAAAGCATCACTGCTATCCCCATAAACAAAAAAAGCTTTATTTCTTTATAATTCTGACTCATAAAAGGCTTTGGCTATAAAAACACAGAAGATGATAAAGGTGATATTATGGATATTCCATAAGCTTACCGCAAAATTTTGCAAATGCACCGTGAGCTTGTTATATAACAGAAATATGAAAAAATTTACAGCAACATAAATCCCCAGGCCGGTAACAATCCATAAATCGGGCTGTTTTTTGCTTATTTCTTCGTCGTCGCTTATCCTGAATAAATAATATTGAATACAATAAAACAACAGCAGTGCCGCCTCAACCGATAACAACAGGCTACTAAAATGCCAATAGTCAAAAAAATGCTGATAAACGCTAAAATTTATAATTACAAACACTGCAAAAACAAGTTGAATAACCTTTTTTGTCGTGGTAAGAAACGGTTGCTTAAGCCGGATAAAATAGGAACTGAACAACACAAACCTTACTATGGAATGGATATTATACAAATAATTATTCGACTGAAATTGAACGGACAGCTTCGTTCTGAATTTCCAGGTCAGGTCGATAGCAATATTTAGTATCAGCGCTATCCAAACATATATCACTACGGGCCTATTAAAGGCCGGTTGTTTTTTGCGGATGTAAAGAAAAGTCAAAGGTATGAGCAATGCCCAAACCTCCGACCAATCGAGAACGTTTTTAAGAATATTTTGCACAGCCTTTATATGTTTTTATTGCATAGTGGCAGGTGGCGAAGGGTTTGAATTTACATCGCCGGTGCCGCATTTTAAAACAACCTCTCCTTTAATAATTTGAACCTGGTACACCACATGCTGATTGGCAGGCAGTATTATAGGGGTAAGGAGAAGATAATCAAAATCCCGTTTTTTCCCACCCGAATCTTTTAACATATTGAGGATAGTTTTTTTGGAAATATAGGAGTTACCCAATATGGCTTTACCATTTAGCGTAGTTAAACTATCTTTTGCCAATGATAAGGTATCGGGGCTGGCTGCATTTAAATAATTTCCGGCTGTATCAATAATGTATGAGATAAGCTGGTAAGGCCGCTTTTCGCTCTCAGCAGCGGGCGTATAAAACTGAAAAACGAAGTTGTTGGTTTTGGCCGAGTCGAGCCAATGGGTAACCTGCCCCGAAGTATATTTTAACGAGGCAAATTTAATGGCCCCGCCCGCCGGTGGCTTACAGGCTGTTACAAATAAAAATACACAAAAAATAAGTACAGGGTGAAGCAATCTGGTAAAATTGCCAAAGGGTTGTTGTTTCATAATAAATTGATTTACAAGGTTTGCGATGCGTAGCTTAACAGTTAACGACTTTAAAGGCTGGTCAAATTAACTAAGGTTAAGTTAAGTATATTGTTTTAATAATTAATATAATAATATACATTTTTTTCGCAAACGCCTAATTTCTACGTATAAATACTTATTTATTTTTTTCGGTATTTCTACTCTTCCCTAATTTCTGTTTCAGGGCAATATTTGTATCGCAATAAGGGCATACGATACCGGTTAAGAAGCTTCGGTCATACGCCCCAGGAGCAGGAGTTAACTCGAAAATCCTTTTAAAGAGTAGAGACCATTTATTTAACTTTTAAATTTTACTACTTATGGCAATTTCACCAGCAAGCGATTCCAATGAAATCGTGTATATCCAGATAGTTATCGACACAGAAGCTATTATAGCCGATAACCCTGCGCCAAGCACTAATGCAGATAGCCCAACCGGCCTGGCGCATAATTATATGTACATGGTAGCCACCAGGGGCAATGTATTTACTCCACAATCTGAAGGAACGGCAGACCTTAACGTAAAAGCCATTACCGGCGATGTTGTCCGTTGGTACGCAGTATCTGAAAATGGCAACTTTGACACCGCCGTAGCCATTTACAAAATTGCAAGATATGACAGCAGCGATGATGTATTCAGTGCAGTTGATTTTAATGTTTTTGCCAGAACAGGCATTTTACCAACCGACAGGACTACATTCCCCATTACATTTTCGTTACAGAATTACTGGTTTAACAGCGCAACCATCCTTAAAAGCGGAACAGAAAATTACAGTATCAGTTTTGCACTTTACCGCCACACGAGGGACCAGGCAGAGCCGGTATTATTCGGCTACTTTTGGTGGGATCCAACGCTTACCATTCAGTTTTAAACCAAGGCGCCGTAAAAGGCTGCATGGTTAACAACTTTAGTGGTTTCCACTACAAATTATCTGTCCTTTTGTAAGCCTTACGCGGTTGAACCGCAGATAGCCGACCTGTTAATTGTTACGCAAAAAACAGGTTGGCTATTTTACAAATAGTATCAAGTCGCAAGTATCAGGTATCAAGATTTTTTTTGGCTACCAGATCAATTAAAGAATTGAAGCCAACCTATAGATTCCTTAATGATGTTTTGTTTGAGGCTCGACCTTTATGTGCACAGCTAAGCTATTGTCCAAAAACCCTCCAGGTAAAGCATATAACGGCCGGGTTGAAACTCGCCGTAGGCAAAAACAATTATGGTGTTACCCTTTTTATGGTAATACAGCCTTAGGTTATTGCTGCCCTTATATAAATTCAGGAAGCCGCCATCAGTAACAAAAGCCCCGGATTTTACTATGAATTCAAAGTCGGGGCTACTGATAATTCCTTGCAGGTCTTCAAATGTATTATTGGCAAAGTCATTCAGTTTAATGGCTACGCCCAGGGCGGTTTCAGGGCTCAAATCAAATGAGCTGTGCAGTATATCCTGTTCGGGGCCGTCAAATATGAGCAACTTTGCCTTTTTGTAATTGGTTATCATTTGGGGCGTTCTTTATCTTTTTGTTCGGCAATATACCCGCCTTTTTTCAGATCGTTGATATTATAAGGCAATTCAAACTGAATACCTAAACCGGGTTTATTAAACCAGGGGATAATTTGTCCGCGTTTGACACTGTCGATGGGTTTTACAATTTTATAAACCCTGTAGGGTGATTGTAAGGTTTTATCGGGCAGAGCGCGTTGCGGGAACGGAACACCTACAAATGATACAAAGGTTCCCTTGTCCTGGAAAACGCTATCGGCATCGTAATAACCTCCGTACCTATCAACCAACAGGCCGGCCTGCAGCGTAATCATTTTTAACGAAAGGGCGCCGCGGTTTGGAGGCCAGCCGCCATTAAGGTTGTTTGTGCTGAAAAACTGTTCCAATTCAGCCCATTTTTCGTGCTTCCATAGTTGCCAGGCAGTTTTAGCAAGCGTTTTTTTGGTAGTGTCGGCAAAATCGGCAACTGAGGCTACAAAAACGCTGTACGAAACACCGCGTACAAGGCTGTCATTTTTTTGATGTTCTCTTACCGAACCGGCTACGTGTTTGTGTTTTTGGGAGTGCTCTGTTTGCGCGCTGGCAACAAAAGGCAGCAGTACTGCCAACAGCAGTATTCTAATTGTTTTCATACGACAAGATGTTTGGTTTATTATTGGTTAAAGTTAATATATGTAAATACTTTATCAATACAACCAAGCATATTTATTTTTAATAATATGTTGGTACTATTAAAATATTAAAGCGGTACATTTTGGAATCAGGCGGCAAAACCGAAACAATTAAATAATAATCTCAAACTGCGCCGATTCTTGCTATTAACTTACCTGCACTAACCCTTTATTGCCAAAAACATTTGCGCCCCACTCATGTATACTGTATATGTATTCCATCCCTCTGTATCTCCTTATCTTATTGACATTTAGCGGTTGCAGTGGCTGCGGCCGCGAGGCGGTGGTAATTAACGGGCAAACGCTGCTGCGCCGGGATACGCTGCCGCCGCCGGCCCCGGATAGCGCGGAATTTGTTACCAGGATAAACACAGCAGGCACAAACGCCGATAGCCTGGTTGCTTTTGCTCAAAGCCTTCGGGGTGTCCCCTACCTGTATGCCTCTACCGATCCGGCGCAGGGGTTTGATTGTTCGGGCTTTATTACTTACGTATTTAATCATTTTAAGATAGCGGTGCCCCGCCGATCAATGGATTTTGACCATATGCACAACCAGATTCTGTTAAGCCAGGCCAAAACGGGCGACCTTGTGTTGTTTACCGGTACCGATAGTACCGACCGTGTGCCTGGCCATATGGGTATTTTAATTGTAAAACCCGGCCAACCTGTGGTGTTTATCCATTCCACCTCGGGCAAAGCTAAGGGCGTTACCGAAACACCTTTCAGCCCGTATTATGATAGCAGGTATTTGAAAACAATAAGGGTATTTGAAGATAGTAGCAAGTAGCTAATAGTAAGTAGCAAGATTTTTTTTCGAAGATATGATAGGGCTATAAGTATAATAGTACAAACATCCGACAGTTCAACAAATTTAAACTTCGGTTAAGTTTTTTGCCCGGCAAGAACTATTTATGTAAAAACAACGTTTGTATTGAAAATACTGAAACTATGAAAAAGATATTTACTAAAACAGTACAACTACTGTTAGTTACCATTTGCCTTGCCCCTACTCTGGCGAAGGCGCAAAACGCCGATACCGTAAAAACTAAAAACTGGACACAAGGCAGCTGGCATAAAGACATGACCGGCGGCATTGAACTGCAAGCCGAGTACCGCAAAAACAACGTACGTGATATTAATGCCTATTTAGCCCCAAAAGGGTTCCCGCTGCTGGCCAATAACAGCACCTGGTTTAACCTATCCATGACCAGGATGTATAATAACCGCTTTATTACAACGCTGGGCATTGGTGGAACAGCGCCCGAGTCGGTAACGGCTAATGATGTAAAGGTGTCTATTTTCAGAGGACAAATCCAGATTGGGGCAGGGTACAACCTATCTACCAACACAGCTTATCGTTTTTACCCCACTCTGGGCCTTAATTTCCAAAACTCGTTTCTGAAGGTGAAAGACAATGCCAATATTAACGGCACTACCGATTTTGGGCAGGAGATTACCCAAAGCTCGTCAAGCAAAACGCTTAACCAGCATACCTTTGGCATCGAGCTTGGCGGTGGCTTTGACTACGTGATACACCTCAAATCAAAACAAATGGATTGTGTAACCGTCGATCGTACCATCCCGATAGGTATCCGCGCCGGCTATTACATTGCCGCCAACAACAGCGATTGGAAAGTAGACGACCACAAACTTACAACCGGCCCCGACAGCAAACCAAACGGGGTATTTTTAACCCTCGTGCTGGGTTTGGGGTACGGGGTGCATAAAAATTAGATATGAGATTTGAGACAAAAGATTCTTATCCTTTGTCTCAAAGTCTTTGCTCCTTTGTCCGTAAACTCCCCCTTCAGGGGGCTGGGGGGCTAATCAACTATATAAGCCAGCTTCACATTTTTGTAGGCTGGCTTTTGTAGTTGCAGCTTCAGCTTTTTGAAGCTTTCTATGGGGCCTTGCGTTACAAACATATTTACCAGCCACGAGGGGATATTGCCTCCGGGATCGGCATGCAGGGTGTACTCTATTTTCACCTTGCCATCGCCGGTTGGGGTGATAATCCATTTCCCTGTTGATTCTTCTATCCGTACGGTATTGGCCTTGCGGGGCACCATATCGGCTATGCAGGGCGCATCTACAGTTATTACTTTGGTAACCGGGTCTTGCGTAACTTTTATGTGGGCAATAAAATCGCGGTTATGAACCGGCCAGGGCACATTTACCAGCGAATAATAATATAACTCAGACGGCGATACTTGCTTGATAACATAGCTGGAAGCAGTATGGTATACCCAGCCGTCGCCATTGCTGATATCCATTAAAACCGCCACCAATTGTGATGGGGTGGCATCCAGGCTGCACTCTACTTTGATAGCTTTAACTTTTGAAGCAGCAACGTTGCGGGTATAAACTTTAATACCATCGTCGTTTTTATCAAGGGTCCAACTACCGTCGGGGTTTGCAAAGGCAAAATTCACAACCAACAAAAGTAGCAAGGTCAATTTTTTTTTCATGCTGTTACGGGTTACAGGATCCGTTACATCAAAGCTATAAGGCTTATTTATTTTGCTTGTCAGTACAAGGTCATTTGCCTTGGGGTTAATATAAATGTGAAATTGCGATGGCAATTCGCTTAATCACGGCCGGGGCAGCAGGATTGGATAAACAAATATGATGCAAACAATACATCTAAAAACTCCCCTCGTTAGGGACTCGCACGCTCCCTTGCTTTTTGCTGCGTTTCCATCTCAGCAATACCCTATCCCGCAATATCATTGATGGTTTTTCAACCGAGTATCTCAATATCAAAGCCCCGGCAACACATGCGCAAAAGCAACACAACATCATCAGGTTGCCATTTTTATCCACTCCAGCCTTCTCCAAAAGGGCCTGGGTGGCGTGTATGATCAATTTATGGCTAAGATATATGCCGTAAGAAAGGGTAGCAATTTGTGATGTTACTTTAGATTTGACATGGTATAAAAAATTTCCGGGGCAAACTATGGCCGCCACTATCAGCCCGTATCCTAAAGCAATTAAAGGGTACCCCCAAATAGCGGTACTAAAGGCAGCCTGTGGCGTGCAAACAAAATATGCCGCAATTAAAACCAATACCCCTGCCAACATAACCATGTTAGCATATTTATTTATTGCTGATTTAACAGTTGGATAAAAGGTGTACAATCCTGCAATACTTACCCCAACCAGCAAGCCATCCAACCGGTTTATAGTTGAATAGTAGATGTATTTGTTAAAATAAGCCCCGAAATGATCGGAGGTTGATGCTAGCTCAACAAAGTAATGCCAGTTGAAATAACGGATAGCGAAACCCGCCAAAAATAAAGCGGCGAGTAGGTATATGGCTTTCTGCCCACCCTTAAAATAGCCAAACAACCAGAACATTAGTGGCAGCGCCAGGTAAAATTGCTCCTCAACACATAACGACCAGGAGTGGGTAAATGTGCCGGTGTAACGATAATCTAATCCGAAATTAAACGTAAAAGTGAGGTATTTCCAAAGCGGCGCCATTTGCTCCCGCTCGCGTAAAACCGGAAAAACTGCATACAAGCCCAATATTAACAGGTAAGGCGGGATGATCCTGAAAAAGCGTTTGGCAAAAAACTCCCGCATTGAAATGGCGTTCCCTTTTGCAACAGTACCAAAAAGCTGTCCTGCTATCAAAAAACCGCTTAAAACAAAAAACAGGTCGACACCTGTCCAGCCGAAACTGCCCACTTTGTTCACCCAATCCGGGTGTGCAAAAATCTGGTAATGGAACAATAAAACGTAGGTAATAGCCAGGGCCCTCAAATGATCTAACCCTAACAGTTTGTGCTTATCTGATATATTTAACGGAATAGTTTCGAAAGATGACATTAGTGGCGTTTACCCTTATATTTTTCTATCTTGATTCTTGACTCTAACCTCTTGACTCATATTTCCCCTTCCCGTTTTCTCAAAAACCATTCGGTACTTAGCAGCAGCAGGATTAGTACAAACAACCATTTTACATCAATGATGTCACTATAGTGTTTATCTTCATACACTACGGTTTTGATATTGTCGTTTTTGCGGATCATCTCTGCAAGTTGGCCGATCTGGTCAGGTCCCAACATTTGCCCGCCGCTTTGTTGGGCAAGTGCTTTTAACAACTGATGATTTGCTGCGCTTTGGCGGGTTTCCAGGTTTAACGCTTTAACGGTAAGCTGCCCCGCTGCCTTAAACTGGCTTTTTCCGTTTTGGGTTGATGCGGTATAGCTATACTCGCCAACAGGTAAGGTTCCGGCATCTAATTGGTAACTGGGGCCGCTGCGGCTGAAAAGGAAGCTGTAGTTTTTGCCTGTGCTGCTTTTCAGGTCGTTTTTTACATCGGGGGTGTTAATCAATTCAAGCGCGTCATTGTATAACTCGGCGTTCAGGATTACGTTTTCGCCCTCGTCAAACACATTACGAGCCAGGTAAACACGGAAGCGCTGGCGGTTGGTATTGGCCGTTAAATACTGTACTGTTTGGCTCAGCAACTCATCTGTTGCATTACGGTTGCCAAAGTTTTGAAACTCGGATAGCTGCCAGCGCCAGATTCCTTCACCTGTTAAAACCGCCGTGCGGTGGCCCCCTTCATCGCCAAAAGCCAATAAGGGGTAGCTTGTACCGATGGCGCCAATTTTTTGCTTTAATAAAATGGTGGTGCCTGCAGCCGTTCCGTAGCTACCAAACGGGGCCAGTAATGGCGGCAAATTGCTGATTTTTTTACGCGACGAGTCGGACAGAGTAAAAGCGGCAAAACCAGCTTCGGGCAAGGCATAAACTTCCTGCGTTTCACTACGGCCGGCGCTTATTTTTACCACGCTTTGCTCGGCATTAAATGCAGGCAGGTCGCTTTGTGAGCCTAAAATATACCAAACCGGGGTTTTGCTTTGGGCGACGATTTTTTTCACCGGCGCAAGGGTACTTGCACTAATTTGATATAATACGATAAGGCTGTAATCGGGCAATTTAATGCCGCTCATATCGGCCAGTAGCGCTGTTTTTACCTCGTAATTTTTATTTGTCTCGATGGCTTGTTTGATGACGGTGATATCTGGGTGCGCGCTTTGGTAAAGCACCAACACCTTTTGGCGGGCATCCAAAACATCTACATAAATAACTTCGGTGTTATTCTGGGTTGAAAGTTCGTTTTTAACCGGTGCTATTCTGATGGTAAATTTACGAACGCCTTTTTTATCGGCGGTTAACTTAACAGGCACAAGCTTTTTAAAATCGGGACCGGTTACCGGGATAGTTTGCGAAAAAACCTGTTTGCCATCTTCGGCAACGGTTAAATGGATGTTTTCGCCTTTGCTTTGGTAGGCGGCAGTTAATACCTCTACCTCAAAATCGTTACCTAAAAAGGCGGTTTTATTATAGTTTACATTGCCAATCAACAGGTCGTGTTTGGCTACCGTATCGCCAAGGGCAATTGTATAAATACTCGTCTTGATGTTTTTGGCCTCGTATTGCGGATCGTTACCCTGGTTGTATAAACCATCGGTGGCTAAAACCAGTGCGCCAATGTTTTGGTTAACAAATTTGTTGTTTAGCTGGTGCAGGGCATTTGCTAAATCGGTTTGCCTACCGTTGAATTTATTGGATAGACCATTGTTCAGGTCTTTATCAAAATTAAACTCCTGCACATCGTATTTATCGCCCAGCTGTTCTTTAAGTTTTGCAAGATCAGTCATCAGTTTACCGGCATTAAAACCCGGAGCTTTAAATGTATTTACGGATGATGAATTATCCTGCGCTATCAATACCAACGGTTTCTGAGGATCGTATTTGATGGATTTAACCAATGGAGATACCAGCAGCATCGCGATAAAAAACACCACCACCATTCGGATAACCGACAGCCCATACCTGAAATATTTACCAAGGTTTACCGGTTGCCGGTAAAGCAGCCAGGCATATACAATTCCTAACAGCAAACAGGCGGGCACCCACCATCCCGAAACCGAACCCCATGTAAGTGAAAATAGAAATAGCATATTATAAGTGATACGTATTACGTTGTACGTTTTACGTTATGGTGCAATATCAGAAAATAAGCTGAATTGAGGAGAAATTAATCATCTACCGATAGCTTGGCATGAGGCATATCGGGAGATGATATCTTGTAGCTACAAATTTGCCATTCATCTTGCCAGGTGTCCACTTTGTTTTTTTGACTATATCAAACAATCTGCTCGAAAGTAAATGATCTTTACCGCAGGGATCTCTTACAACGGTTTCGTTATCAATTGTTCCGTCTGCCTCGACAACAAAGTTGATAATTATCCTTCCGCCGGGTGTTTCACAGCTATCGGGATAATGCAGGTTCCTGGCAATGGCGCCAATAAGTTTATCTAATCCGCCTGCTGGCATTGGCATTTCTTCAACAGATTCGTAAATGTGTCGCTGTGATATTGGAACTACCTTCTTATGCGCCGCCACCTTTGTGCTTTGGGCGTGGCTGCCTCCAAAAGCAAAACAGATGAGTAAAGTAAGCAGGAATATTTTCACGGTTTAAGCATGGTTAACGATGTTTAAAGTTACCTGCTTTTTATCGCCAAATTTGTATGAGGATGGCATAAAAATAAAAAAAGGCAAGCTAAATGCCTGCCTTATTAAAATATCTGTCGTAATATCCCTTTGCTATAGTGGAATCCCAGACTTAAGTTTTTAAAACGTCGTAGGTCTTTCGCCCGCTGTACTTTACAGAACGAACCGTCAGGAAAAACCAATAAACAAGTGAACTATAATGAACGATTCAACTAATGAACCAAAAGACAGTACCAATGAACTATTTCTTCACCCACTCCTTTTGCTCTTCTGGGGTAAAGTAAGTCCAGGCCATTATGCGACTGGCCTTTTGGCCTTGCGACATATTGATGGTTTGTATCTCAACTGCGCCGGCTTTTTGCAGGGCGTTATACAAAATACGCAAGTTCTCTTTTTTTGATACCAGGGTGGTAAACCACAGGCATTGTTTGGCAACACGGGTACTTTGGGTAGCCATTTGTTTTAAAAACGCAGCCTCGCCACCGGGATACCATAACTCCATATTCTGACCGCCAAAGTTCAACACGGGTTCTTCCCTGCCTGTTTTAAGGCCAAGGTTATTCCATTTGCGTTTGGATCCTTCGGCAGCTTCCCTGATAGATGCATGGAATGGCGGGTTACATAGTGTAAGGTCAAACAGCTCGCCCGGTTTTATAGCGAATGTAAAAATATCTGCTTTGTGTTTTTGCAGGCGCAGTTCAATAGCGGCTTTTAATTCCTTACTCTGGTCTATTATTTTTTGTGCCGATGCCAGGGCCTCCTCATCAATATCAACCCCGATAAAGCTCCAGCCATATTCCTGGTGACCAATGATAGGATAAACACAATTGGCGCCTACACCAATATCAAGTACGCGTACTTTTTTTCCTTTACGCACTACGCCATCATTAGCGGTGGCTAACAAATCGGCAGCGTAATGAATATAATCTGCCCGGCCCGGTATAGGTGGACAGAGGTAGCCCTCGGGGATATCCCAGTACTCAACCCGGTAATGATGTTTGAGCAAAGCCCTGTTAAGCAACTTTACAGCTTCGGGATCAGAGAAATTGATGGTTTCGTTCTCGTATTTATTTACGGTAACAAAGGCACGTAACTTAGGCATCGCCTTTATAAGCGCTTTAAAATCATAACCCATACGGTGCGCGTTACGCGGGTGCATGGTTTCTTTTACTTCGGGCTTATCTGGTGTTGGTTCTGGCAAAATATTTATTTTAATATTCGATTAATTAATTGCTTTTGGCTTTAAACTTTCTGCTTTTAGCCTATTATCGCTCCCAAACTTGCAGGCGAGTAATTGATTGATTTAAGCGTTTTATTATCGGCCGTGCGGTAAACTAAAAACAGGCCGTCAATTTCTTTATAATGCGATTCGGTACCGGCAGTATTGCGGTAGTGCTCAATAGTTTGGTTGGCTTCTTCTACCGTTTTGCAGGCTTTGCTCATATTGGAGCGGTGTACCTCGTCAAACAACTCCTTAAACTTTTCGGCAAGGCCAAATTCCAATACCGCGCCGGCCAATACATATTGTAAATCGCAAAGGGCATCGGCAACTTCAATCAGGTTGTTGTCATCAACAGCCTGTTGCAACTCCTTTAATTCTTCGGCCAACAGTTCAATACGCAGCTGACTGCGCTGTTTTGATGGGATTGCCGGGGATGCTACAATTGGGTGCTTAAAGGTGCTGTGAAATTCGGCAACCTGGTTTAGTGAGTTTAAATCGTTAATGGTCATTTTTAATGCGAAGTGTCTGAGCCCGCTAAGTTATGAATAAGCTAAGGGCTTTCAAAAAGTCGTGTTTTAAAAAGGCCATACATAATTAAAACATAGTCATGCGAATCAAGGGTCGAAAGGCGTTGAAAACTCTATCGACTAAGCACCTGATTATAAGTTGTTTATTTATAGGTTTATTTAAAGTATTTAAAACCAGCGCTTTAAAGAAGATTAGCACATCGAACTTTAAGAATTATCCCCAAGACTAAAACGCTCAAACTAATCGCTATCTATTTACATATCTACAAGTTATACAACGAAGAAATCGCCGCTGCTTTCATTTATCTTATTTTTAACCCTTGATTTGCATTACTACTTGATAATACTCCCCATGGTGTTGCCTGCGGCCTGGCTCTCCACTTATACTGCACAAACCTTAGCCACATTGGCCGGTATTCACTGCTATCCCTAACACTTTGCCTGAATTAGAATTAGCCGGATTAAAGAATTAACAGAATGATTTTTTTGCTCCCTGGATTTCCTTGAAAAAATTTATCTTAGCTAAAAATGACAGATAATATATCAGCATATAAATTTGACTGGCCGCCCATTACCGTTGAAGGCTATAAAGAAGCGGAGAATAAAGTGGTCATGGTTTTCAACGTCGATGTCGGTACCCCTGCCAAAGTTGAGCATGTGATTCAGTATGTAGTGGGGCGTACGGTATGGTGTTCATTAAACTCGCCGGCAAAGGTTAATATTTTGCTGTCATTTGATTTCAGGGGTCAGGGTATTATTGTCACCAAAACCCAAAGCCTTAAAAGCGAAATATTGCGATTACTGAACAAAGCCAATATAACCAACCAGGTATCTATCGACTTTTTAATTTAGTATGGCCGTAATAAATATATTAGCGAAAAGCAAAAAGGCCGATTGGGTCAAAATAGCCAGTGATGTTAGCGACATGGGCCTCAGCATTGTCCAGGTTTTCCCTGTCCCGAGAGAGTTAGGCTTTGATGACGACGCCCTGGCCGTTAATGTTCATCGCGGCTTTTCAGACAAGAAAACAGTACTTACCGAACTGAATTTATTGATCCAATATCTCACAATACATAACTTTATCATAATAGAACTATATGATGGTGTAGAAATTACCAGTAATAATATGTTACAAATAATTGAGCCGTTATTAGCCTGAGCAATTATCTGAAGATGAAAAGGCTATTTAAACTTCTCCTGGTATTTTTATTACTCGCTTCCTGCAAAAACGGCAAAAGCCCAAACAGGCTAAAATACACCATCGCCAAAGACAGCAACTTATATCTCCAGATTTACCGCACCGGCTTATTTGAAACCAATACCACCGCCTACCTTACCGATTCGGCAAACTTCAGCATCAACTTAGGTACTTATGATGACGAAACCTGCTATATTGATTGCATATTAAAAGGGGACACCGTATTGGCTAAAGAAAAAAAATACTTGTATGATAATAATATGCTGGTAGATACTATGCAAACAGCCGAAACTAAAGTATATAGCTTAAAAGCGTTAAAAAAGCTGGGTAACTTTGAGTAAACAGCCTCTGATAGTACAATGCTGCGTTTGTTTCCCGGCAATATTGTAACAATAGCTATGGCGCCTGCTTTAAGTTGCGTTGTAAACACTTCATTTTCAAACTATAATTTGGAATATTAATTCGCACCCATTGTTACATTCTGCCCTTTAACTTTTCAATAAATTTAAGTACGTTTGGGGAAATGTGAATTTTTAATTTTTTTACGACTGATCTTACTAATTTAAACATGAAGTTATTTATTAAAAAACCTATTGCGCAATTGATGGCTGCCTCGGCGGCAACCGAGAAAACGCTGAAAAGAACGTTAGGCGTTGGCTCGCTTATCGCCCTGGGTATTGGCGCAATTATTGGCGCCGGTATTTTTGTGCGAACGGCGGCAGCAGCGGGCGAACACGCCGGTCCGGCTGTTACAATTTCATTCCTTATTGCAGCCTCGGGTTGCGCGCTGGCTGGTTTGTGCTATGCAGAATTTGCCAGTATGATCCCTATCGCCGGTTCGGCCTACACTTATTCTTACGCCACCATGGGCGAGTTCATCGCCTGGATTATTGGCTGGGATTTGGTATTGGAGTACGCTTTGGGAGCTGCCACAGTATCTATCGGCTGGTCGCAGTACTTTAACGAGTTTTTACATACCTTTTTCGATATACACATCCCCTATCAGTGGGCGCACTCCTTCTTTGAAACATCCAATACTACTACGGGCATGTATGCCGCAGAATTGGGCACACGGGGTATTGTTAACCTCCCGGCTATCCTTATCCTGTTCCTGTTAACTTTATTGTTAATTAAGGGCACGGCAGAATCAGCTGTAGTAAACAACATCATCGTTGTAATTAAAGTTGCAATTGTACTGATGATCATTGGCTTAGGCTGGCACTACATTAACCCTGCATTACACACACCATATATGATCCCTGCCGATGCAGGAACTGTTAAAGTGAGCACGGGCATAGTTGATTACGCAGATACATTTAACCACGGCTGGCTTGGCGTATTACGCGGCGCAAGTGTGGTATTCTTCGCCTTCATCGGTTTTGATGCAGTATCTACCGCGGCCCAGGAAGCTAAAAACCCACAAAAAGATATGCCAAAAGGTATCCTGATATCATTGGTTATCTGTACTGCGCTTTATATCCTGTTCTCGCACGTATTAACCGGTCTGGTATCGTACAAAGAATTCCTGATACAAGGTAAAGAAGCTTCTGTTACTTACGCAATTAAAGCGGCAATGGGCCCAAGCTATCACTGGCTGGCCAATTTGGTAACCGTTTCTATCCTTGCAGGCTTCTCATCGGTTATCCTGGTGATGTTAATGGGGCAAACTCGTGTATTCTACACCATGAGTACAGATGGTTTAATCCCTAAAATATTTTCTAAGCTACACCCTAAATTTCAAACACCCTACAAATCGCAGTGGTTATTTTTTGGTTTTGTATCCCTGTTTGCTGGTTTTATTCCTGACAGGATTGTAGGCGACATGGTAAGTATAGGTACCTTATTTGCGTTTGTACTGGTTTGTTTTGGTATCATGATTTTACGTAATACCGATCCTCACCTGGTTCGTCCGTTTAAAACACCTATTTATTTTATTGTTTGCCCGCTTGGTGCTTTAATTTGTTTAGGTATGATCGCTTCTGAAGGTTGGGAAAACTGGGCAAGGCTAATTGTTTGGTTACTCATCGGTTTCGTTATTTACTTTGGCTACAGCATCAAACGCTCGCATGTAAGGCACGGAAAAGTTGAAGGAGCAATTGACCCCATCAACCCTAAATTTGTTGAATAACTGATAGCAATATCCATACAAACAAAAAAGGTTCTGAAATTTCAGAACCTTTTTTATTAAGTTCTTTTTTATACCGGAGCTTTAATTGCAACTTTGTTCAGTTTCCGGTTAAAGTCAAAAACATAAAACCCTAAAGCCATGCGCCCATTAATTTTCAGGGAGATATTATCTGTTACGATGATCCTGTTTGCCATTATTGATATACTGGGCGCTATACCCGTAATTATCCAGGTACGCCAGCGCGTAGGGCACATCGAATCGGAAAAAGCAAGTATAGCAGTGCTGGTATTAATGGTGGTATTTTTATTTGTGGGTGATGAGCTACTGGCTATCATCGGGCTGGATATCTCGTCATTCGCTATAGCAGGCTCGCTGGTGATATTTATCATCGCCATGGAAATGGTATTAGGAGTCGACTTTTTTAAGGAAGAAGTGCCGCTGTCCGCATCTATAGTACCCATCGCATTCCCGCTGATAGCAGGCGCTGGCACCATGACCACGTTGTTATCTTTAAAATCTCAATATCAAACCCAAAACATTATTGTAGGCATTGTACTAAACACCATTGTGGTTTACCTGGTGCTAAAAAATGTAAAGTGGATAGAGAAGCTTTTGGGGCCGGTTGGGTTGAGTATACTGCGTAAATCATTCGGGATAATATTGCTGGCGATAGCAATTAAATTGTTTAGGGCGAATACACACCTTTAATTTGAAAATGAGTTAATTTGAAAATGAAAAAGCAAAATTGCGCTTCAACTTAAAATGCTACCAGGTTAAGGATGATCTGGCATCTTCAAATTTTCAAACCCTCAAATTTTCAAATTGCTAAAAGCCTCGCTACAAACATCGTATCCGCCTTATGCTCATACCCCTTCAACACCTTGCTTTCTTCCAGCTTTAATCCTAATTCTTCCACCAGGTAATCAACCACATCCTCATTCTCGCCTTTAAAAGCCGAGCAGGTGATGTAAATGAGCGGCTTGCCGGGTTTAAGGTATTTAACCACGTTTTGGGCTATGCCTTTTTGCAGGCGCTGAAAAAACTCAATTTTGGCTGGCATAAACTGGGCTATCATCTCGGGCGTACGGCCCCAGGTGCCCGAGCCGCTGCAGGGGGCATCAAGGATAATGCCGTCAAACTCGTAATCGTGCAGGGTTTGATCAATGTTGGTGGTAAGGTCGAGCACCTTTTTTTGATACTTGGTTAGTCCGGCTAACTGGAAGCGTTCATCCAAGTTAGCCAAAACCGATTCGCGGATATCTGACACTACCAGTTTAATGTTGGGTTCGTCCTCGTGCAGTAATAACGACTTACCGCCCGATGCCGCGCAAGCATCCCACCAGCTATCCCAGCGCTGGGGCCTGAAAAAATCGCCAGTTTGCTGCGAGGAAAGATCCTGTACCTCGAACCAGTTTTGTTTAGGGAAGATGGTTTCGAGCCTGGTTCCGTTAGGCAAAGCGTAACAGCCGTTACCTTCATCTTTAAACACAACTCCGGCTTTATTTAGTTCGGCTTTAACCAGGTGGTCGTACCCATTGCGTACCCGGATAAATAAATCGGGCTGGCAAAAAAATGATCTCAGGAATGCATCTTTATCAATCCCGGCAGATATCTGAGATGCCCAGGGGAAAACATCTTCCAGTTTAAACGCAGGGTAGGCTGTTTTTACTAAGGTAAGCTTATCATCAATGGCAAAATTAATGCAAGCAGCCCAGTCGGGCTTAAAATGTAGTAAAAATGAATTGCTTTGGGTATTGCACAAAAATTCGGCAACTATCAATCGTTCGTCAGTAGCTAAATTAGGCAGTGCCTGCCCCAGGCGAAAATAGCTGTATACCAAGCGACTGGCCACGCGCCGGTCGGTTGATCCCATTTGCTTGTTTTGCCTGTAAAAGCCTGGTAAAAATTTACTTAAGGGCGTATCAACCGGGTACTCCCCTATTATGCGCTGAAACGTTTTAAGCTGGTTTATAGCCTTCATTCTACCTGTTTAAGCTCAAAGTTAGCATACATTAACACATTTACATGCGTATTTACCCAGCCCATTCCATTTTTTTTAATAAAGCGGAACTGATTGTGCAGGCCTGTATAGTCGGCTTTGTCCAATGCTGCAAAGTTATTATCAATCAATTGGCGGCCAAAGTACATACCCTCATCAAAGCCTTTAATGGCAAAATCAGTAGGCTCTACATGATAAACACGGTGGTAAACCCTCACAAATTCCATATTGGCGTCTGATTTATAATCAATTTGATCAGCAGATGTAATGTGAGTTTTCAACCGTTGCAAAATATCTATTTTTAAAAAGCTAAACTTCTCCCAGCTTGGGTGCCCAAACAGGGTTACCGGATAATGCCTGTTTAAAGTATCCAGCGATTTTAAGGTAACCGATAAAAATGCCTGGTCGGTAGCGGCTACCACAAATATGTTTTGTTCTTTTTTTGACAGTTGAGGTATCAACCCTCCTAACTGGCCTTTTGAAATAGTAACAATAATAACCTTAATCTTTTTATTGCTCAGGCTATCCGTGGCATTTTTAAAGCCCCGCACATAATCCTGCTCCTGGCTAAAGCCCGACCGCAGGATGAAAATCTTCTTAGGCTTTAATTTATCGTTAATATACTGCGCGGCGCCCCAGCCATGATACTCTAAGGGAGGCATTACCGTAATTAAATTATTGCTATTGATGGTTGCCGGAGATGCAGGCGAAAGCGGTGAAACAATGGGCGACTTTGTATTAAGCACCGCAGTAAATATCTTCATCCCGTCCGGAAAAACCGGGCCCACAATCAGGTCGCTGTTTTTGATGATGGGGTTAAAACCGAGGCTATGCGCCTGCGCGCCCTCGTCTTTTGAATCGTACAGCCGGAGCTTGAAATTGGCTCCGCTGGCTGTAAGCGAATCCAGGGCAAGTTTAAAGCCCTGGTAATACTCCACGCTCATATTGGCCTTGGTTAGGCCGGGCGAAGTATACCTGGCACCGGGTTTCAGATGATCTAAACCCAGCGGCAATACCATAGCTATGGTTAAAGGCCTGAAAGCCGCCGGTTTCACAGGCGGCTTTTCGGCAATCTTTGGCTTTTCGGCTTCTGTGTCAGTTGGTTTTTTAACAGGCGCTACCGGCTGCAATTTTGGCGAACATGCAGCCAGTACCAATGCCGTTATAAAAAACAGTAACCATTTATTCCCACTCAATTGTAGCAGGTGGTTTCGAACTGATATCATATACTACCCGGTTAATTCCTTTTACGTTGTTAATGATCTCGTTACTGATCTTGGCCAGTAAATCGTACGGTAAATGGCACCAATCGGCGGTCATTCCATCCAACGACTCAACAGCACGCAGGCAAATTACGTTCTCGTAAGTACGCTCATCGCCCATTACTCCTACCGATTGTACCGGTAAAAATATAGCGCCTGCCTGCCAAACTTTATCGTAAACACCGTAACTGCGTAAATTGTTGATATAAATCGCATCGGCCTCCTGTAATATAGCAACTTTTTCTGGCGTAACATCGCCCAGTATCCTGATAGCCAGGCCCGGACCAGGAAAAGGGTGCCTGCCTAAAATATTTGGATCGATGCCCAATGCTTTGCCAACACGCCTAACTTCGTCTTTAAACAGGGTGTTTAAAGGTTCAACTACCTTTAGCTTCATAAAATCGGGCAGTCCGCCAACGTTATGGTGAGACTTAATGGTAGCCGATGGTCCCTTAACAGAAACCGACTCGATGATATCCGGGTAAATGGTACCCTGGCCAAGCCATTTTACATCTTGTACCTCGTGCGCGGCATCGTCAAATACCTCGATGAAAACACGACCGATAGCCTTACGTTTCTTTTCAGGATCGCTTAAACCGGCCAGCGCATCGTAAAAACGGGCTTTGGCGTCAATGCCTTTTATATTTAAGCCCATGTGCTTATACGAATCGAGCACCTGCTCATACTCGCCTTTGCGCAACAGGCCGTTATCAACAAAAATACAGTGCAGGTTGGCACCAATAGCATGGTGCAGCAATACAGCCGCAACAGACGAATCAACACCGCCTGATAAGCCTAAAACTACTTTATCATCGCCCAGTTTCTCTTTCAAAGCGGCAATGGTAGTTTCAATGAACGAATCTGGTGTCCAATCCTGGTGACAGCCGCAAATATCAACCAAAAAGTTTTGCAGCAATTGTTTGCCATCAATACTGTGGGTTACTTCGGGGTGAAACTGGATGCCGTAAGTTTGGGTACCGGTTACCTGGTAAGCTGCAACCTTTACCGTATCGGTACTGGCAATAACTTCAAAATTATTAGCAATGCGTGCGATGGTATCCGCATGCGACATCCAAACCTGCGAATTCTCGGGGATATTTTTAAACAGCGGATTTTCGCGGTTAACGTAATCTAAATTAGCACGGCCGTATTCGCGGGTGCTTGATGCCAATACCTCGCCACCGTGAAAATGCGCCACGTACTGCGCCCCGTAACAAACTCCCAAAATTGGCCGGGTGTTATGAAATTGCTCAAAATCAAAACGTGGCGCATCCTCCTGCCGCACAGAATACGGACTACCGGAAAGGATAATACCTTTTACGCTGCTGTCAATTTCGGGATAATGATTGAAGGGGTGGATCTCACAGTAAATATTGAGCTCCCTGACACGGCGCGCTATAAGTTGGGTGAATTGCGAGCCAAAGTCAAGAATGAGGATTTTTTCTTGCATGGGCAAAGATAGGATTTTGATATGAGATGTGAGATATGAGATTTGAGATTTTTGGATGGCGGTTTTGATTTCGGATTTCGGAATTGGGGTTTCGGTTTTTTTTAATTGATGATTTTTGTCTGAACGGGATTAAGCAGATTTATCGAATTCCACAGATTTTAAAATAGACACAATCAAAATCCAAAAAAAATCCGATAAATCCGACGAATCCCGGTTCAGATAATTCTGCACATTGTCTGAATCAGAATTTACAGAATTAAAGAATGAACAGAATTAATAAAGCGATTCCGGTTCAGGCAAAAACAATCTTCAAATTCTCAAATTGTTAGCACATCAACTCTCCTCCCGCTTCACCAACAAAACCTCATCCCCATCCAGCAGCAAATATCCGTACTCGTAACAAAACATATAAGTCGATCCTGTTTTGGTTTGGTAGATGCTGGTGATATGGTCAAAATCGAAACCCTTTGCCGCCATTTTTTTGCGGGTAGTTTTGGTTTTTCCGGTTGGGTTTAGTTCTTCCAGTACCCGGCGGTTGCGGCGTAATATGTTGTTGATATTGCGCACCATGTTATAGCTATTGCTATTGAGCTGGTTGTTGTAATTGTTTCGGCATAAGTCGTTACAGAATTTTTTATCGGCCCGGCCGTGCAGGGGTTCGCCGCAATCCAAACAGTTTCTTTCCTGGTTCATATGATAAAGTTAGGCAATTATTTATCCGTTTGCAAACGCTTACAAATGGATACTATCGACTGTAAACGGTTATTATCCGGTTAATTTTTCGGGGTAGCTGCACCTTTGTATCGTTATCAAAACAAACAGTAACATTAAAAAATAAAACGATGAACACATTAAGAAACAGTGTACGCCTTGTAGGCAACTTAGGTATGGATCCCGAAGTAAAAGTTTTTGACAGCAACAAAAAAATGGTGCGCGTGTCGCTTGCTACCAACGAAAGTTATAAAAATGACAAAGGCGAAAAAATAACCGATACCACCTGGCACAACCTGGTATTTTGGAATACAGCAGCCAAACTTGCCGAAGACCTGCTAAAAAAGGGCGATGAAGTAGCCATTGAAGGTAAACTGGCCAACCGCAACTATGTAGATAAAGACGGTGTTAAACGCTATGTATCTGAGGTTGTGGTAAACGACTTTTTGAAAATTGGCACAAAAAGCTGAAGAGCAAAAACCGCAAACCATCCCCCGCATGCCGAAGAACCCAAAGCCTTGGATGCAAGTATTGAGGAAGAGAAAGCAAAGGAAGTAAAAAGGGTTTCGGGCCGTTGGTTTGTGGCGCCTGTAAATAAAGACGAYGAAAAGTAACACGACGTTATTTAATCATGTTTACAATATCAATAATCAGCCTGACCAGAAAGCACGGCTTTGTTTGCTGGTATTGGCTGATTATAACTGATGATTGTTTATTAGTTTTTCGCGCCGGAATTGTCGACGCGCAAAAAACAATCAAGTCACGTTGCGCCTCTGCGGCTTTGTGCGAAATAAAACTCACCGATATTAAAAGCTTTCCCGCGGCTTCACTGGCATTTGCGAACGTTCAAAAAAACGATTCCATGTTTTAGGCAGGGCATATAAGCGGCTTTGGGTTTTGAATAGTATATTTGAGTCCAATTATATCTACCCATATGGATCCCGGACAAGCCTACATGTTTGAAACTGTATTTAATCAGATTGGTTTCCCCATGACTATTATTGAGCCCAACATACCCCGGTTTACCATAATAGCCATGAATGAGGCGCGGATAAAGGCAACTTCGATGACCGCAGATCAAATGATTGGCAAGGATACCTTTGATGTTTTTAAACCATGGGACAAAAACAGCGAAGAACAACTAAACCTGTTAAAAAACGGGCTCATTGAAGCCGTAGAACAAAAAAAATACGTTAAGCTCCCACTGCTCTATTTCGAAATTCCTGTCCCCGGGGGGGCTACAGTTCAGGGTTGGGCGCAAACCGAAATTACGCCCATTTTTGATAGCGAAGGTAAGGTAGCATACCTGCTAAGTATTGCCAAAAATGTAACTGAACAGGAGTTGAACAAACTGGCCCTTGCAGCATCAAGGAAAAAAGAATTGGAGATGGCCGAAGAACTTGCCAACGCCAATAATGAATTACAAAACTTTAATGAAGAATTGCGCGCAGTAAACGAAGAACTGGCCTGTACCAACGAAGAACTTGCCGTTACAAACGAACAGTTGTACACATCAAATGAACTGTTGGAGCAATCGCGCGAAAGCTTGCAACTGCTCAATACCGAATTGGAAGACCGCATTTTAAAGCGCACCAAAGCTTTGGCCGACAGTGAAACCCGATTTAGGACCATGTTTGAAACCATATCGCAAATGGCATGGACCGTTGATAATAACGCTGAGGCAACTTTTTTTAACAAAAGATGGTACGACTATACCGGCCTTGATTTTGCCGCCAGTAAAGGATATGGCTGGAAGGCCGCGCTGCATCCCGACGATGTGGAAGCAGCCCTTAACAAATTCAGGGATATACAATTGGGCTTGAGTATTGATGGTGGTATCGAAAACAGGATTAAGGGCGCCGATGGTGAATTTCGCTGGCATTTAACCAGGATGGTTCCGGTTAAAAACGAAGAAGGCGAAACAGAAATGTGGATTGGTACCGCTACCGAGATAAACCAGCTTAAAGAATTGCAACAGCAAAAAGACGATTTTATAAGCATTGCCAGTCATGAACTTAAAACACCCATGACCAGCCTAAAAGGTTCATTGCAATTATTGGAGCGGTTGGTTAATGACCTCACTTCGCCCATGCTGCCTAAACTGATAGCTCAATCAAGCAGGAGCATGCATAAAATAACAGCACTGGTTGAAGACCTGTTGAACCTGAGCAGGATAAACCAGGACCGCCTGCAACTAACCAAATCAACTTTTTTACTTTCAAAAATAGTAAGTGCTGGCAGCAGTGAAATAAGGCTGGCAGAAGAATATAAGATAATAGTAACCGGCGATCTTGAACTGGAGGTATTTGCCGACGAGCACCAGATAGACCAGGTATTGGTAAACTTTATAAACAACGCTGTAAAATACGCTCCGCGGTCGAAGGATATTATTGTTTCGATTGAAAAAATAAACAATATGGCCAGGGTTAGCGTAACAGATAAAGGGCCCGGCATACACCCCGACGAAGTAAAACGCATTTTTGAACGCTATTACAGAGTTGAAACAGCTGGCTTTCAAACAGGTGGATTAGGCTTAGGATTATACATCAGCGCCGAAATTATTAAAAAACATGAAGGGCAGATAGGTGTTGACAGTGAACCAGGGAAGGGAAGTACTTTTTGGTTTACTATTCCAATAGTCTGAAATCCAAACCACTCATTATTTTCTTAAAGTTATTAGTTGTACAGACGAACCGTTTTAAGGTTATTTTGTCAAGATAGCATAGCGATCCCGGCCAATGGCTCTGTAAAACCTATATTTAAACTTAGCCCAAAAGGAATTTATTTTATAGGAAAGTGAGTTGTTTTGCCAGTTGATGTCGAACTTTTTTTTTCCATTAAAATGATAATAAAAAGGATGCGAAACTTTACTATGAAGCATTGGTGGATTATTTTCAATCGTTTTTCTGTAATCCTCATCCAAAGCACTTTTAGGATAATACCCAATTTCAATTATAGTACGTTCGTTTGAAGCTTTATAAACAAACAGGTTAATATCATAAAGGTCAGGATACAACTTTAACATTTGAGGCATTATATCAGCTAAGTATTGCGGCGCCAGCTTTTCGGACCTGGCTTTTTCAAGCTTTCTTCGCACGCCAAATTCTTCGTCCTGTTCTTTAAGGTTACTAATGATATACAAACAATTATCAGATATAGTATTCCACGCCAAATCGCTGGCGATGCTAAGCAAACTAACCGTGGCTTCGGCTAAATGTTCTTGCAGTGTATTTTGGGTAATTATTTTCCTGTAGAACATTTGATATGGTTTACCTTCCACCCTTCACTTCCTCGCCATACATCTCTGTTTCGTTAACCCGCATATAAACGGTTTTTTCGACAATATTGTGTATCACCCCATCCAGTTCACGGGCTGTGGTGTCAAGGTGGGCAACTATTTCTTTATTCAAAGGATTTTCCATATCATCCTTGTCGAACAAATTTACCAGGCCGAGGATGGTAGCTACCGGTCGCCTGAGTTCGTGCGAGCTAATGTTGGCGATGGATTGCAGCCTGTTGTTCTGGTCAAGTATATTTTCTTCGTTTCTCTTACTTTCTATCAAAACCCGCAAAATATTTACCGTACGTCCAATCAACTGTAGTTCACTATCCTTAGGCTCGCGCACAGTGTTATAATAAATACCAAACACCGCCAAAACCTTTGACCCTTTTGAACTGATAACCGGGGTAGACCAACACGCTTTTAATCCAAATTGTTTAGCTAATCCGGCATAGTCGGCCCAAAGGGGATCGTTTTCAATATCGCTCACAATAACCTGGCTGCGGTGAAAAACCGCCGTACCACATGAGCCAACATTTGGTCCCACCGAAAGATTTTCGATTGCATCACAATAATTTTTAGGTAATTGTGGGGCGGCAAGGTTATGTAATCTATCTTCCACGTCATCAACCTCCAAAACCGAGCAAATCATTTCAGGAAAAATACCCTCAATTCCCATTAACAGTTCGTTGGCGGTTTGAGCAAGGGTATACCTCGAGGTGGTATTTAATTCTAACACCTTCTTTTCCAGCGTTAAAACCCATTGCTGAATCATTATTTCGGTGATATCCCTGATAAAAACAGCTAATCTGTTGTGATATGGGTATACATTCATTCGTAACCACGAATTACAAAATGTATTCAGATACTGTACCTGTATTGCTTGTTCGCTGGCCAATGATCGTTGTAACTCATCTATTACCCTGGGTGTTAAACCCAGGCTTTTGATGTATGTAAAGCGAGATGACCTTATCTGGCTTTCATCCAGATTGGTCATCGCCTGGAAGGCAGGATTGAAGGCTAAAACATTCCACCCGGTATCAAGTACTATGAAACCCTCGGTAAGGCTTTGAATGGTATGTTGCACAATATCATCACTTGTGGCGCCAGATTTGGCAGGAACGCCAATCACCGCGTTGCCAGTTGAATAAATAAGACCATCGTCATTCAGTAAGATAGACCATGTTACGCTATAGTAACATCCATCCTTAGCTTTAACGCGGCTCTGATATCCTATCAGTTGTTTATCTGCAACTAACTTGCCAACTGATTCTTCTTTGCGTTCCTTATCGGCCGGGTGGCAAATATCGGCAATATTTATTCCGAGCAGTTCGGCCTCGGTATAGTTAAATAATTGCCGGAAGGATGGGTTGGTATGTAATATTACACCACTCATATCCATTACAAAAAATATATCTTTTGAGTGGGTAAAAAAGGATATGAATCTTTTATCCATAGCGGGCTATTATGGCATATTTGACTATATCTAAGTTATAAAATATTTACAATAACCAAATATTAATTTAAGGAGTGCTTACAGCAACGGGCAAAACTTTGCCATTAAAAAAACGATGCCCGGTAAGCGCAAAATCGGCCACGTATTTTCCCATTTCAAATGCCAGTACCGGCGACTCATAACCAGGAAAAGCTTTTTCAAGCATTTCGGTTTGTGCCGATCCTAATGCCAGGCAATTCACTTTAATATCCTGGCTGGCCAATTCCTGGGCCAAACACTCCGTTAGAGTGTGCAATGCCGATTTACTTGCCGAATATGCCGCCAACCCCGGAAACTTAGCGCTGCCCTGATAACCGCCCATACTGCCAATATTTACAATATGCCCGCCACCCTGCACCAATGGCAATAAAGCCTGGATAATGCGCACATGCCCTATAAAGTTACTTTGCAGCATTTCTACAAAGTCAGTTTCCTGCAGTTCTGCAAAGGGCTTATTAATAAGTACACCAGCGTTGTTAATTAAAATATCAACCCGGTTATCAAAGTTGGTCTCAATAAACTGAAGCAGGCCTTCGTAATCATCGTGTACAATATCAAATGTGAGGGCATACAACTGGCAATCAGGGTTAAGGCCATTGGCAATCTCTAGTAAACGTTCCAGTTTGTCCTGCGAGCGCGCCAGGGCTATCACTTTATGATTACCGGATAGTATCAGTTCAATTACAGCTTCAAATCCTACGCCGCTGCTGGCTCCTGTTATAATAATGTTCATACGTTAGCCCCAATATATTTAGATAGAGGTCATTGCAAGGAACAAAGAAATCTCCCGACTTGCAAATCGAGTTTGCTTTTTGAGGATTGCTTCATCCCGCATAATAACGCACTTGTAAATCACTGACTGTAAGTGTATTTTCAATGTAATTTATGTCATTACGAGGTACGAAGCAATCGCGAACTAAACATACTGGACGTGCACAGTTCGCGATTGCCGCGCTACGCTCGCAATGACATGGCTGTTGTTGAGTCCTAAACCCAGCGTGTCATTACTATTTTTCCAGCCAGGCTGGTCGTTAGTCGCAATGAGGTAGTTAAAACGTCTATCTAAAAGCTACGATCCTACTCTCCTCTTATATTTCTCTGCCACTCAACCGGATCTTTAATATCGGCAAAAAGCTTTTTCCCTCTTGCTTTATTTAAAATGGTCTTTATTTTTTCATACCGATTGATGGAATCATTAAGCGCAATCTCTTCAATGACAACTTCTCTCACGTATGAAATATTTTGCAAAACCACTTTTAAAGATTCTACGGCATCATTATCAACCCTTACAATCAGCTTTGCCATCCTCTAAAATGAACAACATTCTGTTAAAATACCAATTTTTGCTCAACCGGGTGCGCTATCAGGTAAAAACCATCGTCAATCAGTTTTTTTAGTTCGGGCTGATCTTTTGCTTTTTGTTGCAGGAAATTACGGATGTCTGATGCCAACAGTGGCTCAATATCCTCATGTTCCAAAAGTTCCAGTATTTCAAGTGCACAAAGCCAGTCGTCATGATGGTCTTTTTGTAGTTTGAGCCAAACGTTACCTAAAAAACCATAATCGCCTTGTTTTTGGCGGCAATCCCTAACTTGTTTGTACAGCTTGTGCAGTTCCTTGTTTTTAAAATCGTATTCCACGTGATGGGTTGCTGTTTTTGATTTATAAACAGCCTCCTCAAAGGCTTCTTTATCGGCGGCGCCGCAAAATACCGAGGTTACATTTTGGCCAACAGCCATATCATAAACACCCCATGATGGGTCGAACAGTACCGTATCGCCGTGGTCGGTTACCGTACAGTCTGTAAAAGTAATGAGACACGTTTTGCCTTCATTTTCCAGGATGCTTTTTACTATCCCTTTCACCGTAATACCACTTTCAAAATTCAGCACCGCATTTTGGTTTATACTGATGCCGGTATTTTCCAATTGCGTTGCATTCAAATCTTCAATCGGGCCAAGGTTTTTCAGCCTGCCAACAGGCGAGCTAAAGCCGTTATGATGATAGCTTTTGCCATGACCCTTAAGCTGCTTGTTATTTACAGCCAAAGCTGTAGGCCCGGCGGTTTTAATAAAACAGGGCTGGCCATCTTTATCCACCTTAAACTCGGCAACCGTGCCCGAAACCTGTAGGCCCGAGCTATAAACTACGGTACAGGTATTTTTGCTTTCAACAGCCTTACCCAAACCATATGCCCCCCCTCTGCGGAAGGCCATGGTATTGGCAAATTCCTCCAGCACATCTATCAGGTTTTGAAATGTCGGCGTTACAAAAAGCTGCGGCTGTGTTTTGGTAATATCATAACTATAATTCACGGCATCAATGGTATACCAAAGCTTCTTTACGCCGGCCATCATACAGCTGGCACTTTCGCCTATTGACGATAGCAGGCCCGCCCCATATATTTTCGGATTTTCAAGTGTGCCTATCAGTCCATATTCTACCGTCCACCAATGTAGGCGGCTAAGCAGTGCCATTTCTGAAGGTTCGCCCATATTTTCCTGCCGGCGGGCCAACAATTCTTCAGCCTTTTTGATCTGTTCGGGGTCGGCATCGGGCATTTCCTTTAATATTGATAAAGCTCTTATGGCTTCATAAAGTTCAAAGTCCTGTGCCGAAAACATCGCTTTTGCCCCTATCGACCCAAAATAGCTCAAATACTCGTGATAGTCTTTATCGGCAATAATTGGCGCATGCCCTGCAGATTCGTGAATAATATCAGGTGCTGGCGTATATTCAATATGTCGCGACTGCCGGATATCGGCAGCAATAACCAACACCCTGCAGGCCTGGTACTCCATGAAGGCGGCCGGCGGTATAAAGCCATCAACAGTAACCGCCCCCCAGCCTATTTTAGCCAGGGCATCGTTCATTTCCTGCAAGTTGGGTATCCGCTCAATTGTTAGCCCGGCTTTGGTTAAACCGGGGATATATGGATAGTAGGCTACATCTTTAAGATAGCTATAATTTTGCCGCATTACATAGCGCCAAACCGCGTGGTCAATAGGCGTATAATGCTCGTAATGTTGGTCGACTATAAATTGTTTTAAATGACCGGGCAATGCCGCAACCTGCGGATTATTAAAATCATTAAAATGGCTCATGTACGTTGGGTACGGTTTATAACAGAACGTAAAATTAGGAAATAAGGTTTAATAAACCTGTCTATTTTTCTTCAATATCAGGCAAACCAGCCTGCAGTTTATCGGTACGAAAAACGTAATATACACCCAATAAGGCCACTACGATAGATATGAGGTAGAAAGTAAAACTCAAATAAACCGCCATATCTTCGGCAAGATGAAATGGTTTGGCCAGGTTCACAAAAATGGCGTCGCGTACGCCGCCGCCACCTAAGCTAAACGGAATGATGGATGCCAACGCAGAAATGAGGAACGAAAGCAGGTAAGGTGCAAATTTACCGGTAAAATCCTGCGCAAGCAGCAGGCATACTATACACAGCAATTGCATGGATTGTACCCCGATAGCCTTTAAGTGCGCCGTAAAAAAGTTATGCGTGTAATCTTTAAAAAACTTGCGTACCACTATATAATATATTATGGAGCCGCCTATCAATAAACCAAGCGGAATTTTTAACCCTATTTGCACGCTTATATGCGGTATTAAAATAATAAGCGCAACGGTGATAACCCCTATGGCCCAAAAGCCGCTTAACCTGTCGAACAAAATAGCCCAGAAAACTTTTTTGGTGGGCAACTTATAATTTTTATGCAGCAGGTAAATTTTATATCCATCGCCACCTATACCACCCGGCAACAGCACGTTATAGCATAACCCTAAAAAGTACAGGCGTAAGTTAAAGCGATAATCGAGCTTTAAGCCTATCGACTTAAAAAAACTCAATAACCGCCATGCCGAAAATAACATCGAACCGAAATAGCAAAGAATTGCTGCCGCCAGCCAGGCCCTTTCGGCGTGTACCAGCCTGTACTTTATTTTGGCAAATGGCACTTTGCTAAAAACCCAATACAACAGGCCGCCGGTAACTACAATAATCAGGATAACTTTAACAACGCCCCAAAGCTTGCCTTTCCAGGTTTTATGTTCGGTGCCTTCGTCTATAATTTCTTCGGTATCTGTCATCTGGATGCAAAGCTATGGTATTTTTTTATTTGGATATAACCGGCACGTTATTTAACGGTAAAATCAAGTTTAAAGCTTTTTGGATAAAAGTTTAACAGGGGGATATTTTTGTCATGCAAAGACGGTAAAACGCAAAGCTTTAGTCAAAAAAATCAAGATCGATTTCCTAAAACAGGTATTTAAAACTAAGATTATTTTCCGCCCAAAGATGCAAATCAAACTCCTTATTTTTCTTAGCGCCTTTGCGTCTTTTCGCGAAAAAAAACCGAGTTAAAACTGACACCTATATAACCTGCAAATCAAATCAGTGTAATCATATAATAATCGGTGCAATCATAAATTCATAATTGTTATTTTTGCGCAAATTTTTATAGGTATGAACAAAGTAAAAGTTGGCATTGTGCAAATGAGCTGTACTGCAGATAAGCAGCAGAACCTGCAAAAGGCTATTGTTAAAGTAAGGGAAGCGGCTGCCAAAGGCGCGCAGATTGTTTGCTTACAGGAACTATTTACCTCGCTTTATTTTTGCGATGTAGAAGATTACGACAACTTTAAACTGGCAGAAGCAATCCCCGGCCCATCAACTGACGAATTGTCGAAAGTTGCTGCTGAGTTAAATGTGGTTATCATTGCATCATTATTTGAGAAGCGTGCACAAGGCCTTTACCACAATACAACTGCTGTATTAGATGCCGATGGCAGTTACCTTGGCAAGTACCGTAAAATGCATATACCCGACGATCCGGGTTTTTACGAAAAATYTTACTTCACACCAGGTGACCTGGGTTACAAAGTTTTCAATACCAAATACGGCCGTTTAGGTGTGTTGATCTGCTGGGACCAATGGTACCCCGAAGCTGCACGCATTACCGCGTTGATGGGTGCCGATATCCTGTTTTATCCAACGGCCATTGGCTGGGCCACCACTCAGGACGAGGCTACAAATATTGAACAATACAATGCATGGCAAACCATCCAGCGTTCGCACGCGGTTGCCAATGGCATACACGTTGTAAGCATAAACCGCGTAGGCGAAGAAGCCGGCGTTAAATTCTGGGGCGGATCGTTTTTTGCCAATCCCTTTGGCGCTATTATCCATCAAACATCACATGATCAGGAAGAAGTTGTAGTGCAGGAGTTGGATTTGGATAAATCTGATTACTACCGCAGTCACTGGCCTTTTTTGCGCGACAGAAGGATTGATTCATATCAGCCGATAACAAAACGTTTATTAGACGAGGACTAATTTTAGTCCGGAAGTCGAAAAGACAGAAAGTCCGAAAGTGAACTCTGAGTTATTTAGCAGGTATCATTCTTATATGGGTTTTAAATTTGAGAAACTAATTGTTTGGCAAAAATCGGTTGATTTATCATCCGATATCCATTCATTGACCAAAACTTTCCCAAAAGACGAGTTATTTGTTTTAACTGCGCAAATAAAAAGAGCCGCCGATTCTGTTTCTTTGAATATCGCAGAAGGATCAACCGGCCAATCAAATTTAGAGTTCAGCAGATTCCTGGGCTATGCTTTACGATCAAATATAGAAGTTGTAGGGTGTTTGTATCCGGCTCAAAAAAGACATTTAATATTACAAGTAGATTGACAAACTCTACCAACAATGTGAGGAAATACTTGTAATGTTAAATGCTTTGCGTAATTCTCTTAAATAAACCCAATGTCAATAAATAACGATACCTCAAATTCAAAACTTTCGGACTTTCGGACTTTCGGACTTTCGGACTTCCCAGCGAAGCTGGGTTTTCACTTTCCTGCCGAATGGGCACCACATACAGCCACCTGGCTTTCGTGGCCTCACAAAGAGGCTTCATGGCCGGGGAAAATTGATTTAATTTATCCAGCGTACATTGAATTCATCAAAGTATTAACCAAAGGCGAATTGGTACGCATTAACGTGGCTGATGAAAACATGAAAGCATCTGTAGCTTTCCAATTGCAAAATGCTGGGGTGGATATGAGCAAAATTGAATTATTTGAATTTGCTACCAACGATGCCTGGTGTCGCGATCATGGGCCGGCATTTTTGATAAACCCCGATACCAAGCAAAAAGCCATTGTTGACTGGGGCTATAATGCCTGGGGCGGTAAATATCCACCGTTTGATTTGGATGATGTAATCCCTACAAAAATTGGCCAGCATTTTGGTTTGCCTGTATTTAATCCGGGAATTGTGATGGAAGGTGGCTCTGTCGATTTTAATGGCAAGGGCACTATTTTAACAACCACCGCCTGCCTGCTTAACAAAAACCGTAACCCACATCTTAACCAGGATCAGATTGAAGGCTACCTGCGTAATTTTTACGGGGCCGAACAAATTTTATGGTTGGGTGACGGTATTGTTGGCGATGATACGGATGGCCATATTGACGATATAACCCGTTTTGTAAATGAAGATACCGTAGTTACCGTTGTTGAAGAAAATAAAAACGACGATAACTATCACCTGCTGCAAGAAAACCTTGAAGCCCTTAAAACTATGCGCTTGCTTAACGGTAAACAACTTAATGTAGTTGAGTTACCAATGCCCGATGAGATAATTTACGAAGACACCCGTTTGCCGGCGTCATATGCTAATTTCTATATCGCTAATTCGGCAGTGGTAGTACCTACGTACCGATCGGCAAATGATGATAAAGCACTGCAAATCATCCAGCAATGTTTTCCCGGCCGCGAGATTGTGGGCATTGATTCAACAGATATTATCTGGGGATTGGGCAGCTTCCATTGCTTGAGCCAGCAGGAACCTTCGCTTTGATATGCAGATGTGCAAATTACAGATGTGCAGATGGTGTTTGATGTGCGCATTGCAGATACGCAAATGATATAAAAATAAAACCGCCTTGCTTTTTCGAAGCCAGGCGGTTTTGTTTAAGCAATGTTTATATTATTTTGAGGCCAGGGCAATAGTTTGCTTATCTAAATTCCAGCCTTCCAGCAATATGGTTTGGGTTACGTTACCTAATTTGGCCGCCGGGGCAGTTACCGATAGGGTTATGCTTTCATGCGGGGCCAGGGTAAAATAGTTACCTGTCCAGTAGCTTGGCATAATTTCTTCGCCGTTTTCCATCAGTTGGGGGCGTACAAAGAATGCCAGTTTATTTGAGGTGTTGGTGAACTGAACGGTCCACTTGCTTTCTACAGCACCCTTTTCTCTTTTAACAATTTTGGCACTTACCTGTGCATGCTTCATATCGTTAAGCGTTCTAAATTCGTCAGTTGCAGATAGCCAGTAAGCGTTGTGCGACACCGCTTTGCCGGTTGAAGTTTTCAGGTTAAGTATTACAAAGCTTACACCTTGTGTACCTGCCAAGACATCCTTAAGCTGAATAATTTCCTGCACACCGTTTGTAGCCAAACCAACATGATCTAACTTAATAGATTTGATGAGCTTACTATCGATGTCAAAAACATCGGCTGTCGCAATTAAACTACCTGTTGCATGGTGCGTGCGGTTAATAATAGCCACGCTCGAATTATCGTAGTTATATTGGATATGCACGGGCTCGCAGGCGTTTTGCATGCTGTAGTAGCCCGCGTTTGGCTCCAGGTACCAGTCATAAATTTGCCAGATAACACTGGGGAGCGCAGCGTTCAGTTTCCAGAGCATAACACCGCCGGTTTCGTTCAACTTGTGGCCATCGGCCTCAAAAATCCCCTGGTAGCCAATGTAGTTCAGAAATTGCATCTTATCCGAAAAGTTGACAATGCTGCTGGGTGCGCCATAGCGCTTTACCATTTCGTCGTAGTACTTATCGTACTGCCCCGCGCCAGTGGCAGCATCATGATACCCCCAGGTATTATTTAAGGGGAAAGGCAAAGTTTTGTCCCAGGTAAGGTTGGGAATTATTTTTGGCAGCGTGGTATAAGGCGGCTGCGACGGCAAACCGGTTTCGTCTTTAAATACCCAATCATGAGCCAGGTTGGCCAGCTTGTAATAGTCTTTAGGATCTTTCCAGGCATACGGGCCACCGCTGTATACACCCGATGGCATATCGTCCGGCCATGAGCCTTTCCAGCCTTCGGGCAGCTTTGCAAAGCCCGATGAACTTGGTATAAACGGACGGGTGCCATCCAGCTCAATAATATCGTTACGCATTTTATCGTACAATTCCTTACGGGCATGGCCTTCGTTACCCCCAGTCCAAACTAATAAGCTTGGGTGGTTGCGGATACGATAAATAGTACTCTGAACATTTTTGGTAAATACGTTGCCTTCCAAAGGCCAATCCGGCGAACCTTTAAACTCGCCCTGTGTGTCGCCGGTGATCCAAAAATCCGACCATACCATCTGGCCATATTTGTCGGCTGCGTTCCAAAACGCATCAGGTTCGGTAACTCCACCGCCCCAAATACGCACCAGGTTAACGTTGGCATTTCGGCACAGGTGCATCTCGTAATCATACCGGGCTGAATCGCGGTTTACCATCATATCGGGTACCCATGCACCGCCTACTAAATGTACCAGCTTTCCATTTACATAAAATTGCCGCCGTACAAAGCCATTCACTTTTTCTGCTTTTGACGATACCGTGCGCACCCCAAAAACAAAAGTAGTATCATCGCTTATACCTTTAGCATCGGCATATTGCAGGCGAATGCGGTATAAGTTGGCCTTACCATAGCCATTGGGCCACCATAATTTAGGCTGGTGAATAACCAGCTGATTAATCTGGCCTGCGTTCAGATCAACTGCTTTCCCCGAGTTTGCAGGAACGGAAACCGTTTGTGTAAACTGCACCGGCAAACCCGCAAAGTTTTCGGGGCTTATGCTGATGGTTAGCTTACCAGCATTAGCAACTGATGTATTGTTTGATAAAGTAAGTTTTAAAGACAGCTTAGCAATACCTGTATCGGGCAGGTTTGGTAAATCGGTTACCAATTTTGGCCTTCCTATAGTAACTGCGCCCGTGGTACGCAAAAAAACCGGCTGCCAGATACCCATATTACGATCCCGAACCGGGGGAATCCAATCCCAGCCGGCAGAGCAAAGCATGGTTACGTTTTTGCCAATATCACCGGTAGGGCCTCCATTTTCGTAGAATGGGCCAAGGGCTTTTAACTGTTCCTTTGCAGGATAACCTGCATAGTCTAAGGGATATATCTTTACTGCTAAAGCATTTTCGCCACCTGCATTGATGGCTTTACTTACATCCAGGTTGTGCTCGGCAAACATGCCTGCCATTTGGGTGCTATCGGCAATTTGTTTACCGTTTAAATACACTGCTGCACGGTAGTTAATGCCCTTAAATATTAACTGAAATTGTTTGCCCTTATCTGCCGCTGAAACTTTAAATGTGGTACGGTACCAGTAGGGCTTTTTCCATGGATTAGGATCATTGGGTAAATGACTGTATTGCTCCAGGTTGTACTCTTTATTAAACTGATCTGATGCATCCGGTATCAGCATATTATTTAACCCCTGGTAAGGATCGGGATATATTTTATTAGCTACCAACCCCGTTAACACGGTTGAAGGCACTTTAACCGGGAACCAGTAAACCGGCGAATGGTATTGAATACTTGACAACTCGGCACCGCCGGCGTTAATCAACGCCGAAGATTGCAAATCAAAGTTAACAAGTTTAACCTGCTTTACGGGGGCCGTTTGGGCCGACAAAAAGGCGGGCAAAACGCAGGCTGCTAAAACACCAAATACCGCATTAATAGTTTTTTTCATCATAATGATTTTTTAACAGGAATGCCCACCAGCCATTCAATAAATAGGCATCGAAACACCCGTTGGGCAATAAATAACAACGGTAAAACTAATTAACAATCGGCAGGATGATATTGTACTTATTTATCATTTTATCATACAAATGATACAAATACAACTTTCAAGGTCTCTTTTTAGTGGTATTGTGCAATACAGTGATTGGAGAATACATGTCCCAGTTTGGATTGTAATCTTTTTGGTTGATAAGCCCTTTTGCACCTACCGAAAAATTACCTAAAACGATATCCATGTTGCCATCGCCATCAATATCGTTAACGTCCATTGCAAGCCAGCGGCCATAAGGGTTAACCGGGATCTCGTGCACTTTAAATTTGCCAGGACTTACTTGTTCATGGTAGGTAAAACCTTCAGTGGGATGGTATTTAAAATCGGGGAAGAAAGCGATAACGGCCAGGTCAAGATCGCCGTCATGATCAAAATCTGTGGCTATCGCTTTCGAGCAGCCATTGATATGATAAAAATAAGTTTGCTTAAACTTCCAGTTGCCCTGGTTGGTGAAAATATATACCCCATGATAGGGTTTAAATATAGGCGAGTAATCATTGTTATCGCCACAGGTATACAAAATGTCGGGTATACCATCGTTATTAAAATCGATGAACTGGAAACTGCTTGATCCATACACAGATGGAAAACGCAGTAGATTTTGAGTAGTAAACCCTCCTTTTTTGTCATTCAGGAACAACCACACACCCTCATCAGCCTGGGCAAACAGGCATACAATATCGGGCCAGCCGTCATGGTTGTAATCATCAATATAAAGCTGGCTTGGCCCCGGTATTGCCCTGATGATTTTTTTTGTGAATTGATGAGCCTGTTGCTGCTGAACCAGGAATAAACCGCCTTTATTGTGGCCAAATCCGCAGGATACATAATCCATCAAACCGTCTTTATTAAAATCTGCGTAAGCGCTTTTTACCGGCCTGGGCAAGCTATCGGTGATTAAAACCGAATCTTTGCTATTCCGCCTACTGTTAAGGTTAAGACTGATCAGTTTCCCTTTAAGCTGATCATTAGGGGGTAATACTCCAATACTGGTAATAATAGCGCCATTAGGATTTGCAGCCGTTTTAAAAAAGTCCGCATCAACTACCGGCGACTGGAATTTTTTCACAACTGTGGCGTTGAGGTCGCTATCCCATTTATATAGCTTATCACCTGCTCCGCCGGTATAAAAACTTTTATCATTGGGGTTAAAAGTAACCATGGTTGTCATGGCCATACCATCGGTAGTATCTGCCTTTGCCGGCCGCTTTAAGCTAAAAATAGCCCAATCTTTCACTGCATTGGGTTTAGGGATAACCAATTTATCGGGCGCCGCGCTTTTGTAATACATTACAATCTTATGCCAATCGGCGTTTGATATGGCCGAGGATGAGTATACCAGGTAGTCGCCCATAAAGGGCCTTACACCAAACTTAGGCGCCATGGCGGGCAAAATACCTTTATCCCATGTTGCTTTATCAAGCAAAGATGCATCTGGTGCCTGGTGACAGGTGGAACAACGTTTTTGAGCCAATTGCTTGCCCTCCTCAATGTACCTTTCATCGTCTGCCTGCCCATTATCCCTATTGCAACCGCCACACAGCGTGAGCGCAGCAAATAGTACTATGATTAATGAATGGAAAAAAAACTTTTGTTTATTAATCATTTACACTTATCCCTTTTTCCGAAGCAGTTTTCAAAGCTTTGAAGATAGACGCTTATTATATAATTTATTATAGTAAACCCTATTTTTTTGTATGGTTTTCAAGCACAATCAGCGGCAAATTCCTATCCCATTGCGGTTGCAGGCCATGGATGAATTTAAACCCATCAGCGTAATTACCCAATATAATATCAAGCTTACCATCGTTATTTAAATCGGCTGTTTCCATACACATCCAGCGGCCGTACTTACTTACTGGTACGGCGTGTGGTTTAAAATCAAAGGGCTTACTTTGTTCAAAATAAATAAACTCCTCCTGTGGTGTATTTTGCATATCTGCAAAAAATGCTATTGTTGCAATATCAACGTCGCCATCTCCATCAAAATCAGTGGCAATTGCTTTGGTACACCCATTTATCGGGTAAAAATACTGCTGTTTAAAACTCCAATTACCCGCGTTGGTAAAAATATACAGGCCATGGTATGGCTTTAAAATGCGCGAATCATGGTAATTATAACCGCAGGTATAAACCAGGTCAAGGTTACCGTCGTGATCCATATCAACCAACTGAAAACTGGTCGAACTGTTCGTTGGCGGGAAAGTAAGCAGTTTTCTCGTCGTAAATCCGCCTTTGTGGTCATTTAATAACAACCATAGGCCTTCGTCGCCTGTGCCCGTTAAAACCATCACATCGGGCCATCCATCCTTATTAAAATCACCTTTTAAAGCCTGTACCGATCCTGCTTTATTCAAAATAGGTTGTTGGGTATAAGTTTTGTCCTTATTTTGAACCAACAGATAAACACCGCCCTTCTTATCGCCCTGCCCGCATACTACTACGTCGTTCAGGCCATCTTTGTTAAAATCGCCTACAATGGTTTGCACCGGTCGGGGTAAATCTGATGCTATGTAAGTTTCGGAGGCGTTAACGTCCTTAGCGTCAAAATCAAGCTTCACAATTTTCCCGTTAGGGAAATCAATTGGTGCCATACGACCAATGGCCGATACAAAACCTATATTACTGCCTGCTTCTTTATCAAAACTAATATCAACCCCGGCCGAGGGCAGCGATGCCAGCGAATCGGCTTTTAAATTACTATCCCAACCATATAATTTTTCGTTAACGGCATCGGCACTGTACAACTTTTTGGTGGCCGTGTTATAGTTTATGGCGGTGGTAAAACTGGTTGAATTAAAAGGCGAAGGCTTTTTTAAAGTAAACCCGGCCCAGTCTTCAACCAGCGGTGCAGGTTTTTTAGCGGGCAACAGCGTATCAGGCGCAAGCTTTTTGTAATAATTAACAATAGCCAGCCACTCCAGTATACTTGCGCCGGTAGTGTCTTTAGCATCCTGCTTAAAAAACTGACCTCCGTAGGTGGAAATTTTTAGCATAGGCGCCATACTTACCAACACGTGATTTATCCAAACATCCTTTGGCAAAGTATTTATGGGTGTTAATGCATGGCATCTTGTACACTTTAATTGTACCAGGTTTTCGCCATCTAACTTTACATTACCGGTTAACTTATAAGGCTGATTTGTTTTGGGTTTGCAACCATAAATCAACGTAGCAAATGATAATAAAACTGTAAATAAAAGCAGGTAAGTAGTAGCCAGGTATTTTGGTTTAAAATGCATATAAAGCGTTAAGTACCGTTATTTTTTAAGTTTAAGTTTCTTCCAGATGTATTCGCCAACCTGTCGGCCTTGCACAGCCCCCTGGTCAACACTGTTCCGATAGTGGATACCGCCGTAAAAACGGCTTATCGATGTTTCGTCAGATGCTTTTAAAAACGAATCAAAATGGCGCTGCATCCCTATATATTTTAAATCGCTGGTATCCTGGTAAGCAAAATTATCTCCAAATAAGTGAGTAAGCATCACCGCCGATGCAGCGCTGATATCGCTATGCCCGCTTGGATATTCAGGAAACGGTGGCGTTTGCAGCATGGGCAGCCAATCATGGTCAATTTTATCATTAATAACCGTAACCGGCCTGATGTAGTTGGTTTGGTATTTAACCTGCCACCCGCTTATAAATGCGTCAAATAAGGCAATAGAAGTAAGCGCATAAGCCTGCGCGGTTTTTATAACATCGGAATGGGTTTGTTTACAGGCGATAGCCGTAATGCCAATCCAGTGGCCACCGGGTGTTATCTTTTTATTGGCAAACATCATGTGCCCGTTGTGCTGAATTACAAAGGGGTTATCATCCCAAAAACGGGCAATGGTAGTTTGCTCGGGTGTTATGTGTTTGCTTAATTCATACACCTCAACAACCTGCTTAAAATAAGGGCTATTTTTGTCGTCGCTAAAGGCAGGCGGCGGCGGCAATTTAAATTGTGTTGAAGTATCAACGGCAAATGTATGCATAGTACCCCAACAAAACTCAACGCCGTCAAGATAATCTGGCGCAGTTGGGCGCCATTGACCAGGGCCATCGTTACCCAAAAAGCGAGGTTTGCCACGGGTTTGCGGATAATTATCAACCGATGCACGTTTCAGGATGAATTTACCTACCTGGGCGCCAAAAGCTATTGAGCGGGAATAAGTAGAATCATCAAGATTATCCTTGTACATAGCATAAACCTTATCCTCATATTTTTGCAACGTATCTACCGAGAAAGTGATCTTGTGGGCCACCGTAAAAAAAGCTTTGGTTGCGGCCAGTGTAAAATTGTATTTAAAATCTTTATTGGGCTTAGGCGGTTTGCCAAAGCCTTTTAACTGGGCTGCTATTGAGTTATAACTGGTATCAGCGTAACGCTCAGCTTCGTAAGCCGCCAATGTGGTATAGCCGTAAATACGGCTTGCAACCGGAGGTGTAAAGACATCATAAATAATCACCTGCGTTAACTGGTCAACGTTATTATGTAGCACATCAGCATCTTTTAACAAGGGCGTTGTTTTTTTTTGCCCGCAACTATAAATCAAAAATAAACATGTAACGGCTAAAAATATTTTAAAACATCTCATAAACAAGTAATTAATTAAGCTGAACGGTTCGTTGGTGGCCATAGCTATCAGTTATGGTTACTGATGCCATATTGCTTTCAATATTAAAGAATCTGCCTGACTGCGACAAGAAAGAACTTCCATTATAAAACTCCTGCCTGGTCATTTTTCCATTTTTATATTTGATGGTCGCAAAAGCGTCTAATGGTTGTAAAGCAACCGTTTTAACACTGCGGTTAAGTTCAAATAACTTCAGTGCATCGCGGTTCTGTGTTGCCGCCAGCAGATAGCTACCCTTTGCGCTTCTTAACTTAACAAGGCCTTTGCCATCGCCAGGTATAAACAAGCCGCTTTGCAAAATACTTAAAGGCTTAAAACCTCCTTTACCATCGCCTTTAAGCAACAGCCCGTTAAATGCATCGTACCGCCCTGTTGCAACCTCGGTACCGTAATCATTGCCGCTCAGGGCTACATCAAGGTTACCGTCACCGTCAAAATCATCAACGGTGATGCCGCAAAGTTCGGATTGCTGGGCGTCAATTGGTAACGGTATTATGGTGAATTTACCACCGCCATCATTGCGCAAATAGCACGATTGCAGGTAGTTTACTTTTAACCGGATTGCACCTTCACGCATTTTTGGGGTGATTACAGAATCCATGGGCGCTACAGCAAGAGAGTGGTAATTTTGGAATTTGATACGCATGCTAATCATCTGCTTTACAATATCATCGCGCCCAAATGCCGGAAACTCCCGCTTCACACCATCCTGATCTTTTAAAAACACAGATGGGAAAGCGTCATAGCTATCATTGTTATCAAAGTCTTTAGCCGTTATATAAATAGGGTATTGGTCTGATGCTTTGTAAAAAGTATTCAATCCCGTATTACCTACAATGTAGTCAATATCACCATCATGATCAAAATCGCCGGCGGCAATGGTATTCCACCACCCTAATTTATCGGCTACTCCTGTGTTGCTTGTGACGTTTTTAAATACACCTTTGTCATTCTTCAAAAAGGTAATAGGCATCCATTCGCCGGTAAGTATTAAATCGGGCCAGCCGTCATTATTAAAATCGGTGAAGGTAGCATCGCATACCAGTCCGATATTTTTCAACGCAGGGGCCACTGCTGCGGACACATCGGTAAATTTGATAGCACCATTTTTACTGTCGTTACGCAAAATAAAGCTGGATACCGGTTTAGGATAATTCCACGGATCAACACGGCCAGATACAAAAAGATCGAGCTTGCCATCATGGTCAAAATCAACCGCCTTTACACACAATTTACTGGTGAGGTTTTTGGGCAATGCATCTGGCTGTAGTATAAAATTCCCCTTGCCATCATTCAGGTAAAACCTATCCTGGTAATTGGTCGACCCTGGCTGGGTTTCAAACCCGCCACTGGCAATATATAAATCAGGATGGCCATCGCCATTGGCATCAAACAATAGTATGCCTTCATCTTTATTACCCGCTACCTGGGCCAAATATGAACCCATATCCATTGGGTTTAAAGCAGGGAGCTTTGTTTTTGATTGTGGCAGCAAATTGCGCTGGATAAACTTACCATTGGCTTGCTGCAATAATAATTGTGCCGGGTATAAAGTTGTACCGCCAATTACCATGTCATCAAAACCATTGCCATCTACATCGCCAACTGCCACTGCAGGGGTATATTGCGATAATTTATGAGGTATTAATTTTTGAACGTTAAAATCGATATAATCTTTTTCCTGGTGCTTATAGGTAATGCCGGCCGATTTTGTTATCTCGCGGAATAGCGCGCCTGTGTTTTGGACAGGAAGTTTAAATGAATAAGGCTCCCTTGCATCGGCCATGCTTACTTTAAGGGTTTGGTTGGCCGTTACATTTTTTAGTACCTGTTTTTTTCCGTTGTCCCAACTGATTACAACAGAATCTACCTGGGATACATTACCCAAGCCAAAATGGGCTATATTTTGGATGGTAGACAGGTAGCCACGATACGGCGTGTTTTCATATACCTGCTGCTGGCCGTGGTTGTAATAAATATTGGCAAATGCCCCAATACCGCCAAGGTTTTGCGGGCCGCCTTTAAATTGTATGTGTAAATAGTTGTTGCCGGTTTTATTTTTGTCACGGGCTGTATTCCTGTAAACAAAGGCTTCGTCATCAATGTTATTGATAATCATGTCCATAGCTCCGTCATTATCCAGGTCGGCATAAGCCGCCCCGTTTGAAAATGATGGTGCGCCAAGGCCCCACTCTTTAGTTACATCGGTAAATTGCAACCCGTCGGTATTTTTAAATGCATAGTTTGGTATTTTTACAATCGGAATCTGATCAAGGATCTGTTTGTTTGACGCGATTGCAAAAGCCCGGTTCCTGAAAGTAATAAAATCATGATCGGTTACATCGCGCGGATAACCATTAGTAACGATCAGATCGCGTAGGCCATCGTTATCAAAATCGGTAAGCATTGGGCCCCAACTCCAGTCGGTTTGGCCAACGCCACTTAAAAAAGCGACTTCGCTAAAAATTGGTGCGCCTATTGAATCATTTTGGCCCAGGCGCGGGCCCTTATTTATTTGTAAGGTATTGCGTGTATACTGGTATTGTTGGTTATAGCGGTCAAAATTTTGAAATACCTGGTAATTATTGCCCGGCATAAACATCTTTTTACGAAAATTATCTTCGGGGTTCATATCAACCTCAAATGCATCAACCAACCCATCGTTGTTAACATCTTCAAAATCCTGCCCCATGGCACTAAATGAAGTATGCTTAAAATATTCCTTTGATCTGTCTGTAAAAGTACCATCCCCGTTGTTGATGTACAGTATATTATCCGGTAGAAAGTCGTTGGTAACATAAATATCTTTCCAGCCGTCTTTATTTATATCAACAATAGTTGTGGCATGCCCGTAGCCTTCAATCGTTATTCCCGCCTGTTTCGATACATTGGTAAATACAGGATGTTTAAGCGCAGCATTCCAATCATTACGGTAAAGCCTGCCTGTACTTTTGTGACTGCCATCTTTTATGGTAGGTCTAAAAGTGCTTTGATTATCGCTGGCTAAAGCTTCATTTACGGTAACATACATATCCAGATCGCCATCGTTGTCATAATCAAAAAACGACGCCATGGTCGAGTGCACTTTAATATCCAGGCCGTACTCTTTGCCCATTTCTTTAAAAACGGGTACACCATCCTTACCAACACCCTGGTTTACGTATAGCAAGTTAGTACGCTTAACAGAATCGTCGAGCAAGGTGTTACAAACGTAAATATCGGCAAGGCCATCGTTATTAATATCAACAACAGCAACTCCCCTGCCCCAACCTCCTTTGCCACCAACCCCCGCCTTTGCGGTTACATCCTCAAACTTCATATCTCCTTTATTAAGATACAGCCTGTTTGAAAGTGTATTGGCAACAAAATAAATATCCTGCAAGCCATCGTTGTTAAAATCTCCTATACCTACCCCGCCCCCATTGTAAAGGTTAAGCTTGGTAAGGGGGTTTATTTTATCATCTTCAACAATGGTATTACTAAAAGTAATACCCGATGCCGACGAGGGTATCTGTTGAAAAAGCGCCGACTTTTTACAAGCTGATAAAGACACAAGCAGGCTGATAAATATGTAGGTATACTTCATGAATTTTGGACAGTAGGCTATAAAAAAAGGTGGAGACAATTATCTCCACCTAAATTAGAATAATCGAACCGGTTATCAAAAATTAATAACCAGGATTTTGTTTTAAAATGATTGGGCCCTTTGCGTTAGCAATATCAATTTGTGCCTGAGGGATTGGGCGGTACTCGCTCTTGTTAGGAGTGAATTTAGCATCTTTCAGGGTAATATCAATTGATTTGTCGCTCGCAAAGAAAGTATTCATCTCAGCAGTCTGGTAAGCGCTGCCCCAACGTTGTAAGTCGAAGAAACGGTGGCCTTCCATAGCTAACTCAATTTTGCGCTCAAAACGTACGGCTTTGCGTGCATAAGCCTGATCGGCAAACACAGTGTAAAGGCCAACTTTATAATTAGCTGCCGCCGTAGTTTGAACGGTATAAATTGATTTTGAAGCATCGTAAGGCGAGTTCAAATAAACCCATCCGCTTTTGATGCCGGCACGGGTACGTACCTGGTTAACAAGTGCCATTGCAGCAGGAAGATTGTTTGCTTCAACCTGGCATTCAGCAGCCCACAACAGGATATCTGAGTAACGGATTAAATTCACGTTGTTCGAAGTACTCAAAGCAGAAGTCCAGGTATTTTCTGTACTTGTGTTAGTACCAACTTCGCTTTTTGAATACACGTTCTTTTTAGGGCTGAAGTGACCATCAGACCCTGGGTTACGAATCCATGCATCACCAGGGTGTGGACCCCAGTCAAGATAAGGAATACCTTTACGGCCCATAGTAACATCAATACGTGGATCTAATGTACCAGTGTAGGTTACATCAGTTACAGCAGGTGCCGAGTTGAAATCATCTAACAGCGGTAAACCGGTTACAGCATCTGTTTTGTAAGAGTTAGCCAGCCATTGCGATGGGTTAAAGAAACCGCAGCAACCACCAGGACCACCGTTGTAAGGGAAGTTAAGGTTATCACCCTGGTTACTATTATTACCCAATGATCCATCATTCACAGACGCCTGAACAGCAAATACTGATTCGGCGCTGTTTTTTTGGCCTGCTTCCGGGCTAAAGTTTTGCTGGAAGTGGTCGTTCAAAGCGTATTTTGCGCCACTTGCAGTTTCGCCGCTTGCCATTAAAGTAGTCAATAAAGGCAATGCAGAAGTATATTTAGCTTCGGCCATAAAAACCTTTGCCTGGTATGCCATTGCAGCATATTTATTTGCACGGGCTTTTTGAGGCTGAGTTTCCGGAAGATTGTCGGYTGCAAATTTAAAGTCAGCTTCAATCATCGGGTAAATATCCTTATCGTTTTTAGTGGTATAAACCGCATCGCTTGTAGTGGTTTCATCTACATAAGGAACCATAAAGAAGTTACGACGTAACTCGAAGTAAAAATAGCCTCTTAAAAACCTGGCTTCGCCACTTATTCTTTTTATGTCATCAGCAGTAAGATCCTTTGCGTTAGGAATACCACGCAAAACATCATTTGAACGCTGTACACCATCGTAAAGAGCCGCAAATTTACCTGTTATAAAGCTATTTGTAGCGGGCAGGTTAAATGTTGCTACCGGAGTTTGATCGGCCGCACCATCTGATGGATCTGAACCTTTGTAGGCATCTCCACCGGTAATACTTCCAAACATCCAGTTTGAAGGGGCTGCTGATTGACCACCACCGGCACCGCCGTAACCATCCAATTCTGAATAAGCACCTATCAATAAGCTTTCGACACCCGCCTTATTTGCAAGAAGTACCGGATCAATTCTACCCAGCGCTGGCTTATCTAAAAAGCCTTTTTTCTGGCACGCGTATACTGCACATATCAGCAGCAAACACAGTGGGATGATTAATTTTAATTGAAATTTTTTCATGATTTTAATCTATTAAAATATTGTTAAAATGTAGCCTGTACACCTAATAAATAAGTTTTTTGGTTAGCTGGGTAGTTACCAAAATCGATACCAAAGTTACTATTATCTCCCAACGCAGATGGCTGAATTTCAGGATCTAAACCTTTGTATTTAGTAATGGTAAACAAGTTAACTGCCTGTACATACACTCTCAATCTTGAAAGGCCAACTTTTTTAAGCTGTACACCTGGAATACTATAACCCAATGTTAAAGTTTTTAATCTCAGGTATGAACCACTTTCCATGTAGTAAGAGTTAAATACAGCTGTGTTACTAAAGTTTGCAGCGGCAGTTAACACAGGGATTGTAGCATTCTGGTTAGTTGGTGTCCATGAATTAGCTATGATTCCTTTAGAAACGTTTCCTTTAAATACTTGTGGAAAATCTGTCCAGTATTTAATGTAGTTAATGTTTTTGTTACCTTGTGAACCGTAGAAGAATGCATTCAAATCAAAATTCTTGTAGTTGGTGTTTAAAGTAAAGCTATAAGTGAAATTCGGATTTGGGTTACCAAAGAAAGTTCTGTCATCCGAAGTTATTTTACCATCACCATTTACATCTTTATATTTGAAGAAACCCGGTGCAGCACTCTCCTGGGTTGGAGAAGCAGTTACATCTGCAGCGTCCCTGAATAAACCTAAAACCTCATAACCAAAGAACTCGCCTAATGGCTGGCCTGGCTGTAACCTGGTGAAGTTACCAATACGGGTTGAACCAGAACTATTTCTGTCCTGATATTTTAAACCTGGAGGCAAGGCAACAACACGGCTTTTGTATGAAGTAATATTACCTGTTATGTCATATTTAAAATCGCTGCCAACGTTACCGTGGTAGGTGATATTAAAGTCAAAACCCTTGTTGCTGATATTACCGGAGTTGCTATAAGCTGGAGCTGCACCACCAAGCGGGTTGTAAGCTGGGTTCTGGAAAAGTAAGCCGCTGATTTCTTTTTTGTAAACCTCGAAACCAATCTCTAATTTATTGTTTAACAAAGTTGCATCAAAGCCTAAGTTGGTTACTTTATCTTCTTCCCAGGTAGTGTTAGTGTTACCTAATGAAGCTGCGTAAGTACCTAACACAGCACTGTTACCAGAACCTGTAATATCATAATAAGAGTTTTGCGGGCCTGCTGCATAAAGGTTAGTAATGTTGGTGATACTTACGTTGTTCAATGATCCTAATTTACCCCAACCACCACGTAATTTTAAATCGTTTAACCAGCTGATATTTTTCATGAACGATTCTTGCGAAATCCTCCAACCAGCAGTTATCGACGGGAACACACCATAACGGTGGGCAGAAGAGAATACAGAAGCACCATCACGACGCAAAGTACCACTTAACAGGTACCTGTCATTGAAAGCGTAGTCCACTTTTCCAAATACTGAATAAATGGTTCTATAATAGATGTTGATATTCTGGTTACTTGGACCAGACGGCGAACCAGTATCCAAATCCACATAGTTAGGATCGGTTGATACACTATAATTTGATCTTCCTGCCTGTAAACCACGATTATACACCTTGTTTGATTCTGAACCTACTAACACTTTAACATCGTGTTTGCCAAATTTTTGGTTATAATTTAACGTATTAGTCCACAAGTATGTGCTGTTGTAGCCTGCACCTTCGGTGTAGTTATTGGGGTTAGTGTTACCTTCTGCGTTTTCGTAAGCAGTATAGTTAAAAGAGTGGAAGTAGTAATTATCAAAAGTACCGCCAAATTGCGTGCGGGCAGTAAAGTGCTTCAGGAAGTCTACTTCTCCAAACACGTTACCAGCCATCTGCCAGTCATTACCTTGATTTACTTTAGCGCGGGTTTGTACCGCAACAGGATTTGACGAGTTACCTAAACCCGCTGATTTTGTACCTGCAAAATTGCCTTTAATGTCATACACCGGGATAATAGGCGGCTCACGGTAAGTATATGATATAGCATTACCCTCGTTTTGGTTACCAATTGTTGGGTTGCTTTTAAAGAACATATAAGCGTTTTCGCCTACACGAATGTGATCACCAATAGCAAAATTTGTATTAACACGCAATGCATAACGTTTTAAGTAAGTGTTAAGCAAAGTACCTTGTTGATTAAGGTAATTAACAGACATCAAATAGCTTGATTTATCGCTACCGCCGCTTGCCGTAATGTTGTGGAAAGTTTGAGGGGCAGATTTAAATACCTCATGAAACCAATCGGTACCTGTTTTGTTGGCTTTGGTGATCTGGTTACTATTGATGTTATAAGTAGCAGGATCGGTATTAGCACCACCAGATGCTGTTGCCGTTGGCGTAATATAATCAGGAATTGTAACCGAAGTACCTGGGAATTGAACACTACCTACTGATTTTTGAAGAGCTTCTGCATATTCCTGGGTACCCGCAAGGTTAAAGCCATTTTTAAGTGGTTTTTGGCTTCCGTAATACATATCATAGCTGATAACAGCGCGGCCTGATTTACCTTTTTTAGTGGTGATTACAACAACACCATTTGAACCCTGAACACCATAGATGGCAGCAGAACCAGCATCTTTCAGTACCTGGATAGATTCAATGTCGTTTGCGTTAACATCATTAAAATTGCCTTGCACACCATCAATAATATACAATGGATCGGAGTTACCTGTTGATGTAATACCACGTACACGCACCGAGCTTCCGCTACCTGGCTGACCGTTGTTGATTACGGTAACACCCGCTGCCTGGCCTTGCAATAATGCTGCTGCCTGGCCGCCTGGTACTGTTTTTAAGTTGGCAACGTTAACAACAGCCACCGAACCGGTGATGTCTTTTTTACGTTGCGAACCGTAACCCGTTACCACCACCTCGTTTAGTGCATTGCTGCCTGCAACAAGTGTAACAGTTAAAGTAGTGCTTGCACCAACTTTAACTTCCTGGCTTTGATAGCCAATGTACGAAACCACAAGCGTTTGGCCCGGGCTTAATGTAAGGGTGAATTCACCGTTAACATCAGTTACTGCGCCTGTAGTAGATCCCTGGATGCGTACTGACGCTCCGATGATCGGTAATTTGTCATCGCTGCCGATAACTTTACCTTTGTACTTTGTTTGGGCTGTAACTACCAATGAAGATACGAGGCAGCATAGTAGCACGCCAAGGAATCTTCCCTTTAGGAGTAAACTTTTAAACATGAGATTGAGATTTAGTTGATTAATATATTTGATTTAAGATCTTGGGCGGTTTTTGGTGTTTATTTAAGTTTGCAGTTGAACTATAACATGCCTCGTTATGATTTTTTTGGTGAGAACAAAAAAATCATGAGGCTTGGCAGCATAATGCTTACCGGTAAAATTTGAAGATTTTAAAATGTTGGAATGTAAAAGTCTTATCATATATGAACTTCCTGTAACAAATTTAATTTATCCCCGTTACCCTGGTTTCACGCTGCTTAAAAACTAAGTGTACGTGAACTATGTTATAATACTATCAGAATTTGTATGGTTTCTGGCGTTCCAGAAATTTATATTGGCTATGCAACTAATGTAAAGAGAGTGTATTGTTTACACAAGTGAAAAATGCAGATTTACAAATTAATTATTTATAGAACCCAAATGGCGTTAAAATTACAAATTGTGAATATTTTATTAATAAATCATTAATAAACCATGGGCTTGTTTATAAATTTTGCAAAGCCAAAATAGCAGCGCCCCTGGTAAAATGCAATCGATACCACACTTTATGGGTATATGTTTAATGTTGCAAGGGCTAAACCTCATTTTTTTTATCGGAATGATGCTATACGAATGTTACAATAGTAAAGCTGGCTTAGTGTTAAAATATCATCATGATTTTGTAATAATGTCACTACAACATTTATTATTTTACCGACTTACAACTGTAATACAAACATTTATAAATAATATAATAAATGTTCTGCCAACATTTATCGAATTATAAAACATTGGAAAAATCGATCAAAAACTCGTTCCCTAAGCAAAAAAGCACCGTGCATTAAAAATGCACAGTGCCTTTTATAGGGTAGAATTAGTTTTCTAAACTACCTGTAGCTTCAGCCTTATATATTATTTTTTATAATTTATATTAAAACTTGTAGCTGCTATTTGTTCCACCAAACCGATGCCGAATGGGTATCGCTTGAGTTTGTACCTACCTCAACTACAAATTTGCCTGGTTCCCAATCGTACTTAAGCTGGCTGTTGTAAAACTTTAGTTGCTCGGGTGTAATCGTAAAACTTACCTCTTTAACTTCGCCCGGCTGCAGGCTGATCTTTTTAAAGTTTTTCAACTCTTTAACCGAACGGCTGATACTTGCAACAGGGTCGCTGATGTACAATTGTACAACTTCTTCGCCTGTATATTTGCCGGTATTGGTAACTGTAACAGTTGCGGTTAGCGTTTCGTTGCCTTTAAGCGTGGCTTTACTCAACTTAACATCGCTGTAGCCAAAAGTTGTGTAACTTAAGCCATACCCAAAAGGATAAAGCGGATCATTAGAAATATCCAGGTAGTTTGATTTAAACTTGGTTGGCCCGCTGCTGTATGGTCGACCGGTGTTTTTGTGGTTATAATATATAGGTATCTGCCCAACGCTGCGCGGAAAGGTAGCCGTAATTTTTCCCGATGGGTTATACTGGCCAAATAAAACATCAGCAATGGCGTTCCCTGCTTCGGTGCCCGGTGCCCAAACATCAAGTATAGCGCTTGCATGGTCGTTTTCCCAGGTTAAAGTAAGCGGACGGCCGTTAAACAGCACAATAACCATTGGCTTACCTAATTTAGACAACGCCTTCAGCATGTTTTTTTGCGGCTCCGGGATATCAATGTCCGACCGGCTGGATGACTCGCCCGACATACTTTGGGACTCCCCTACCACCGCCACAATCACATCTGATTTATTAGCGGCATCAATAGCTTCCTTCAAAAGTTCATCGGCAGGTTTAGGATCAACAGTAACCATTCCAGGGCCAAAATTAAGGCGTTTTATAAATTCGGCGTCCTCGGTAATGTTTGATCCTTTGGCGTAATTGATAGTTACACCATCACCAACAACGTTCTTAATCCCTTGCATTACACTGATTGATTTTTGCCATTCGCCGGCCAAAATCCAGGTGCCAAGCATATCACGCTGGTTATTGGCCAACGGGCCCACAAGCGCTATGCTGCCCGTTTTTTTAAGCGGCAGGGTTTGCTTGTCGTTCTTTAACAATACAAATGAACGTTTGGTAATTTCCCTGGCAGCAGAAAGATTCGCCTCAGACATTACATCCGTTTTTTCGCGCGCAGCATCCATTGATTTGTACGGGTTATCAAACAAACCCAATTTATACTTGGCCTCCAAAACCCGGCGGCAAGCCTGGTCAATTTCAAACTGGGATATCTTTTTTTGCTGTAATGATTTTTTCAATGTGGTTAAAAATCCCTCGCCAACCATATCCATATCCAGCCCTGCTTTTAACGCAAGGGCCGATACCGTTTGCAAATTTCCAAGGCCGTGGGCTTCCATTTCGTTAACGGCGGTATAGTCTGATACTACAAAGCCCTTAAAGCCCCATTGGTTGCGCAACAAGTCGGTAAGCAACCATTGGTTAGCCGTTGCCGGCACACCATCAACCGTATTAAATGAACTCATGAAGCTACCTGCACCCGCATCAACGGCCGCTTTGTAAGGCGGCAGGTAATCCTGGTACATTTTAATTCGGCTCATGTCAACAGTATTGTACTCGCGGCCTGCTTCGGCACCGCCGTATAAAGCAAAGTGCTTTACGCAGGCCATAACCGCATCGGCATTTTTCAGGCTGGCGCCCTGGTAACCCTGTACCATAGCCTTTGCCACCTGCCCGCCGTACCACGGATCTTCGCCGGCACCTTCGGATATGCGGCCCCAGCGTGCATCGCGCGCTATATCAACCATGGGCGAAAACACCCAGCTTAAGCCTTCGGCGGTTGCCTCTTTTGCTGCAATATGTGCCGATTGTTTGATCAGATCAAGATCCCACGTTGCCGACATGCCCAAAGGAATTGGGAAAATAGTGCGATGGCCGTGGATAACATCCAACCCAAAAATTAGCGGAATGTGTAACCGGGAATTTTTAACGGCTGCTTCCTGCACTTCTTTCGTATGATCGACTCCCCAAATTCCAAAAACGCCGCCAATAGCGCCCTTTTTTATTTTATCCTCTACACCTTTATTAACTACCGATCCGGTGGTTGGTGCACCAATGGTTACCAGGTTTAACTGTCCTATCTTTTCGTCGAGGGTCATTTTTTTCATCAAACCGCTCACAAAAACATCCATTTTGGCATCCTCGGTTTTGTTTTGAGCCAACACCTTGTTAAAAGGTAACAACGCTACGCAAAGCGGAATAACCCTGGCTATAAGTTGAGTTGAAAAATATTTGTTCATTTTTTAAATTTACGTTGTAAGGATACTGATTAACCAAATTTGGATAGGTAAAAGCGTGATTAAGCCCTTACTAAACTAATTAATTAAAGATCATCGCTTATAATTGGCTATAACACAACAACAAAATGATTGTGTATAAAGTACACAATTGTAATTATTATAATTAAATAATCAAAGTATTTTTGTAGAATAGCAAAAATGTTGACCAGAGAAGAACTTATTGAGTATAGCGACGAGGCCCGTAAAAACTACCTTGAGCATATTTCTATTGATTGTGTTGTTTTTGGCTTTCACGAAGGCCAAATGAAAGTACTGTTGCTAAAAAATATTGGCGAAGAAAAATGGTACCTCCCCGGTGGCTTTGTGCTTAAGCGCGAACCTATTGAAATGGCTGCCAACCGGATATTAAAAGAACGTACCGGTCTCGACCAGATATTTCTGCAACAATTTCACGTGTTTGGCGATCCCGACAGGTCAAAAGTTCACAATGATATGTATGATGGCATGCTGCCAGCCGAGAAAAACTGGTTTTCGGGCCGCTTTTTAACTATAGGGTATTACGCGCTGGTTGATTTTTTTGAGGTAACACCGCAGGCCGATCGTTTTTCGGAATTATGCGGCTGGCGGGATATGGATGATATGCCCAAACTTGAACTTGACCACGAGTTGATATTTAAAACCGCTTTAGATACCCTGCGATTGCAATTAAACTATCAGCCTATTGGTTATAACCTGATGCCAAAGGAGTTTACTATGCCCGAACTGCAAAAACTATACGAAACCATCCTTGATAAAAAGCTTGACCGCCGCAACTTTCAGCGCCGGATTTTGGGTTTCGGTATCCTTAACCGGGCAGAACAGCCCCGTAAAGGAGGCGCCCATAAAGCACCCTACCTCTATTCGTTTGATCTGGAAGGCTATAAACACGCGCTGACAGAGGGATTTAAAGGAGGCTGGTAGTTTTTAATTATTGAATTACTGAATTGATGATTTAGTGAATTGGGTCTTAGGGAAGATTCCTATTCGAAGTCATGCCTGATTTTATTTCTGCACCCCGTACGCATTAAATACTAAATGCAACTCACTAGTATTGTGAAATTTGAAACAAGTTTTATGGCTTGCAGGAATTCGTAAAACACGCTACTCTGCCACGTACTCCATTTTCACCTGCACATTCAAGCTTTCGCTCATTTTGGCAAACTGGCCCGAGTTGCGCGTAAAATCAGGATCGGTATCCATGTACATGTTGGTGATTTTTACTATTTCGGGGTGCTTATCGGTCCCTATATTATAGGTAAGGCCTTCGCCGCTCTCCAAACTTTGTTTTAGCGCCAGGTATTGCTTCCCTGTTATGATAATCATTTTTTCTGCGGTCATGTGTTTATTATAATTGGTACTACTTAAACGGGCGCAAATAGTTTTAAGTTATCTGATATTTATACGTTAAAGCTACTACGCCAACCGGTTTATATTCCTGTTTATTATATTTACGTCAAATATAGATATAAACTACCTTCATGATCAACCTCAAAAAATTACTTCCGGTTACTTTGCTTCTCGGTAGCGCAATGGCATCGGCACAAGTAACTTTACCCATAAACACTACGCTGCAAAAAACATATACCAAAGGTACACGTACCCGGGGCGGCGCACCCGGCAAAAATTACTGGCAAAACACAGCCGATTACAACATAAAAGTAAACTTCGACCCTAAAAGCCTGGAAGTTAGCGGCACGGTTGGCATCGATTATATCAATAACAGTCCCGACACACTTAAAAAACTCGGTTTCAAGCTATATCCCAATGTGTACCAAAAAGGAGCACCGCGGGATGCTGCTATTTCGCCAAATGATGTAAGTGATGGCGTTAAAATAAAATCGATCACTTTGGATGATCAGCCTGTTGATAGTACCAAACGTCGCGTTAATGCTACCAATATATCGTTAAGGGTTAAACCTATCAGCCCAAAACAAAAAGTACATTTAGATATTACTTACTCTTTTATTCTCAACAAAACTTCGCACATCCGCGGCGGGCAGGTTGATCCCGGTGCTTTCTTTATTGCTTATTTTTTTCCAAGGGTGGCTGTTTATGATGATATAGATGGCTGGAACGAGTTTCCATACACCGGTTCGCAGGAGTTTTACAACGATTTTTGCCACTTTAATGCCGAAATTACAGTTCCCGGCGATTACCAGGTTTGGGCTACCGGTAACCTTAAAAATGCGAATGAAGTTTACAACCCCAAATATGTAAAACTGATAGCCGCTGCAGCCAGCGCCGATAAGGTAACGGATATTGTTACCGAAGCTGATGTAGCTGCAGGCGATATCACCAAAAGGAACGCTACCAACACCTGGAAATTTGAAGCCGACAGCGTTACCGACCTGGCTTTTGCCACCAGCAACCATTACCTATGGAAAGCAAGCAGCCTGGTGGTTGATCCTAAAACCCAAAGGCGTACCCGCGTAGATGCCGTATTTAACCCGGCACATAAGGATTATTACGCGGTGGTAGATTACGCCCGCAAAACGGTAGAGAGCATGAGCTATAAATTCCCCAAATGGCCTTTCCCCTACCCGCACGAAACCGTTTTTGACGGCCTTGCCCAAATGGAATACCCTATGATGGTGAATGACAACCCGCTGGAAAATAGCGAAGACGCGATAGAATTAACCGACCATGAGATTTTCCATACCATGTTCCCCTTTTACATGGGTATAAACGAAACCAAGTACGCTTTTATGGATGAAGGCTGGGCCACCATTGGCGAATGGCTTATCAGCCCTGATATTGATCCTAAAATAACCGATCTGTATGGCATCACAGCCGTCGAAAACTCGGCAGGCAGCGAACAGGATGTACCTATCATGACGCTTACCCCTGCGCTTACAGGCATTGCAGGCTTTACCGACAATTACCCTAAACCGGGCTTTGGCTATCTGTACATAAAGGAAATGCTTGGCGATGCACTTTTTACCAAAGCACTGCACAACTATATTAACCTTTGGCATGGTAAACACCCCATGCCTTATGATTTTTTTAATTGCATGAACACCGGTGCGGGTATTAACATGAACTGGTTTTGGAAAAACTGGTTCTTTGATAACGGCATCCCCGACCTGGCCATTAGCAAAGTAGCGCATGTAGCAAAAAAATATACGGTTACCATTACCAGCATCGGGAACAAGGCGGTGCCGGTACACTTAACCATATTGTATACCGATGGCAGCAAACAGCCAGTGGGAACCAGCATAGCTGCCTGGGCAAAGGGAAACAAAACAACAACGCTTAACTTTGTAGCCAAAGGCGTTATTAAGCAAATAACATTAGGTACTACTTACGATGTAGATTCGGATAAGAGTAATAATGTTTGGAAACCGTGAAAGAGAGTATCAAGTAGTTAGTATCAAGTATCAAGACTTTTTTATAAGATACTGGGGATTATACTTTTAAATTGCTTCGACACCGCAGGATAGATTAGCAACACGTGTCTTCCTTAACATATGGGTTGCCGAAAAATAGGTTCGGAGCGATTATTTCTAACATTACACTTCATCAAAGTCTTGATACTTGATACTAACTACTTGATACTGTAAAACTAAATGAGAGCAAAACTACCCATTGACAAAATTACCGAGCCGGCAAGTAAGTTCATACACCAGGAGCATACCAGCGGTATTGTGCTTTTTATAGGTGTTTTGGCAGCTATAATATGGGTGAACTCGCCGTTTGCACATTCGTACCATCAGCTTTGGGATATTAAAGTATCATTGGGCTTTGGCAATCACGCACTTAATCACCCGCTGCACTTGTGGATTAATGATGGGCTGATGGCCGTGTTCTTTTTTGTGATTGGCCTGGAGTTGAAACGCGAGTTTATGGCAGGCGAGTTATCAACTATAAAAAAAGCTTCCCTGCCCATGGTAGCCGCTTTGGGCGGAATGGTAGTGCCCGCCCTGATATACTTTTTCATCAATAAAGGCACAGCATCCGAACATGGCTGGGGCATCCCTATGGCTACTGATATAGCCTTCGCACTGGCATTATTGTCTATTGCAGGCAAGCACATCCCATCATCTGTAAAAGTGTTTTTATCTGCTTTGGCAGTGGCCGATGATTTGGGTGCCGTACTGGTGATAGCCATTTTTTACAGTTCGCATATTGATTTTGCGCCTTTAACCATTGGCGTATGCCTGTTAACGATACTGCTCATTGGTAATAAACTGGGCATTCGCAGTATTATATTTTACCTGGTGATAGGTTTTGCGGTATGGGTAGCCTTTTTACTTTCGGGAGTACATGCTACTATTGCTGGTGTATTAGTTGCCTTTACCATCCCCGCGCGAACCCGCATCAACGAGAAAAACTATGCCGAAAGCCTGCGCAAGCTTTTGTTTGATTTTGAGGCGCAGATCCCCAATAACAGCACCCTTACCACGCCCGAACAACATCATACCATTGAAAAAATAAAGAAAATGACTACCGATGCCGAAACCCCACTGCAAAAAGTAGAGTATGGGCTGCACCCCTGGGTAGCTTTTGTGGTGATGCCACTGTTCGCGCTGGCAAACGCGGGTATCATTATCGGGGCAGATTTTTTTTCGTCGTTACTAAACCCCGTAAGCCTGGGTGTGATGATTGGCCTGGTAGCAGGCAAATTCATAGGCGTACTATCGGCCACCTGGCTCATGGTAAAGTTTGGCGCCCAACTCCCTGCAAACTCCACCTGGAAACAAATAACTGGCGTAGCGTTACTGGCCGGTGTTGGTTTTACCATGTCGCTTTTTATATCGGGCCTGGCATTTAGCCATGCTGAGATGGTTGATCAGGCTAAATATGGCATTTTACTGGCTTCGTTATTAGCGGGTATCCTGGGCGTAATTGTGTTGAAGAGATCGTAGATCTTAACACGATTTATGGTTTCTACAAGATTGGCACTTAATTTCCCTTACACCTCACTTGTATTTGAGCAACTATTTAGATAGCACGTTAGAGTTTTTCTATTTCTTCGATAGAAAGTTTAGTGGTTTTTGCAATAAATTCAATGGCTAAGCCTTCTTTTTTAAGTTCACGTGCAATGGCTATAGCTTCTTCAAGTTTACCTTTTTCTATACCTTGTGCTATGCCTTGAGCTATACCTTCATTCACGGCATAATCCAACACGTTTTTATTATCCCATTTGTATTTTAAGCTGCTATCGTACATCGCTTTTTCCTCCTTTGTCAGATTAGTATATTCTGCAATACTGAATAATTTTTCAAATATGGGTTTCCGCAGGTAAGCCGGGATCTTATTCATTTGGCTAAGGTGCTTTAAAACATACAGCCATCTGTCAAGATCGGTTTCCAGTTCGGCCTCCGTCTTTACAAAATTAATCAATTCAATATAAGTGTAGCCTAATTTATCGTAAAATATTTCACCCGTATGCCTGTTACACAGGCAAATATCATGCAGATATTCATGTGTAGGGCTTGCTGCCAGGGTAAAATCTTCCAGCAAGGCAACCAGGTACACCTCCGTAAGGTTATAAGCCCATTCGCTGCGCTTTCCTTTGGGCGCCTGGTCGCTTATGAGCCGGCTGGTATAAAACAATGCCCTCTCTTTAAAGTAGCCTTGTCTGCCCCGTTGTATTTCTATTATAAAACGTTCGCCCTTATCTCCTGTACAGAGCAAATCGAATATGGCTGACCCTTCATCCCTTAAATCCCCGGGGTGCTCATTTTTGTTATAAACCAAGTCGACAATATGCTTGCGCCCCCTGAACACTTCATTTAAAAAAGCGATCAGCAAATCTTTATTAGGCTCACTGCCAAATATCTTCTTAAAAGCAAAGTCAACTAAAGGGTCAATATATTTTCCGGTGACAGGCGGTTTATCTTCAGGCATAGTCAAAGATAAAGCATTGTTTTGTTATAAAAAACCATCTTAAGGGTAAACGTATACCCCGATAACTCTGTATTTCCTATTCCCCGTTATAGCAAAGTCAACCAACACCAGGGATAAAAGTCTGGGATGTAACACTACGGGGCAACCTTATTCTAACGGCTATTACAATCCAGTTGGCTCGTGGCATATTGCAGGCGTACGATATGCCAATCCCTGTTCACACATTGATCTGCACATCTATAATCTGAAATCTGCACATCTACAACTTCGCCAGCCTCACCACAATTACACTATGTCCTGCTAAGGTTTGCTTAAATTCCTTTTTAGTATTGGCCAGATCCTTATTCGCCCAGATATCGTGCAACTTGTATGATGCTTTTGTAAAATCTATATCGATATGATTGGCCTCGTTCTTTACAGCATGATCGTTCCAGTTGTAGGTCACCTGTTTTACAGATGTCGATCTGTTTAAAAAACAAACGGCAACCTCATTATTAGCCAGCGGCTTTGCCCAAACCTCTAAACTATCGGCCTGGTAAATGCGCGATGCAGCAATACCCAATGCATCCTGGTCAATAGCTATGGCTGCTTTATTAGTCAGGATTGACTGTGTCTGAGGGGACATTTTCCGCAGATCGTTACCGGCGGCCAAGGGGGCGGCCAGCATACACCAAAGCGAGAAATGTGCTTTATCCTCGTTAAAACTCATACCGTTGCCTACTTCCAGCATATCGGGGTCATTCCAGTGGTTGGGGCCATTATATTTGGCAATGGCGGGTTGTTTATCAACTATTGACATAACACTAAGCGCTGTCCAGGTGGCGTTGTGCTTGTCTTTATCAAAACTGGCGGTAATATCGCCGGTGGTGCGGTAAAGCTCGCCCACGCCGCCTGCCCAGAGCCATGGCTGGTGGTTGCCCCATTCGCAAAGACTAAAGGTAATTTCCCGGCCCGATGCTTTTAGCGCCTGGCTCATCGTGATATAAGCTTCACGTGCATTCAGGCTATCGGTATTACACCAGTCGTACTTTAAAAAATCGACGCCGTAGGATGCGTATAAACGGGCATCCTGGTATTCATGCCCGCGGCTGCCGGGATAACCCGCGCAGGTTTTGCTGCCTGCACAGTTGTAAATACCAAACTTAAGCCCCTTGGAGTGTACATAATCGGCAAAGGCCTTCATTCCGTTAGGGAATTTTTTAGGGTCGGCCACCAGGTCGCCATTTTTATCGCGTTCCATGGTCATCCAGCCATCATCCAGTACAAAATATTTATAGCCTGCGTCGCGCATGCCCGTTGATACATAGGCATCAACCATGCCTTTCAGCAAGGGTTCGTCAATATTGGTCTGGAAAGTGTTCCACGTATTCCAGCCCATAGGGGGCGTTGGCGCCAAATTACCGGCCTTATTTGCCGAGGCATCTTTTGCTATCGCGACAGGGGCCGCGGCATCTGTAGTTTGGGCTATCGCATTTCCGTAAGCTCCAATACTTAGCAGTACAACAGCCGTTAATTGTTTATATATTTTCATATGATGGTACTATGGTTAACTCGTTTAATAAGCTCTATACAAGCCCGGCTATTGTGATAGGGGCACTTCCACAGGCCAACTTTATCTTCGCCGGGCATTATACTGCCGTCGGCTTTTATCCCCCAAAACCATTCGCCTTTTTCACGATCGAGGATTTTATCTTTTACAAAAGTCCAGTTTTTTACAACTATATCGAGATATTTTTGATCGCGGCTTATTTGCCAGGCGTTAAAAAAACCTACCATCGCTTCGGCCTGCACCCACCAATGTTTTTCTTTGACAAGGTGACCTTCGGTTGGTTCATATTCATACCATAAGCCGCCGTCTGTATCTAAACCGGCTATAGTGGCATCGGCCACCTGTATGCACATTTCTTCAATATCCTCTTCCCATACAATGTCATTTATTATCTCGGCAGCTTCCAGCAAAAGCCAAGTGGCCTCAATATCATGCCCGTATGATACAGTGTCTGATTTACGGTTCCAGTCTTCATCAAAAAACAATACCAGGTGATTGGTTTTCGGGTCAATAAAATGATCGAAAAAATTGCCTATCAAGGTTTGTATTTGAATCCTCAGCTTCTTATCCGGCCAAATGCGGTATAGGTTGGTATAAGCTTCCAATACATGCAAATGGGTGTTCATGGTCTTTTTTTCGTTGGCATCCTTAGCGCTCAGTCGCAAGTCGCCAATGGGCTGCCAGTCGCGGGTAAAGGCTTCCATATAGCCCGTTTTGTCAGCATCATAGCTTTTATCAACCAATAAATGATATAAGCTGATAGCCAGATCCCTGGCTTCCTTTAAGCCCGAGGCCTTATAGTATTCACTCAGCGCGTAAATGGTAAAGGCGCTGGCATAAACCTGTTTTCTGGTATCCAGTTTTTCGCCCCGATAGTCAACAGACCAGTATACCCCACCAAATTCCGGATCAATAAAATACCGGCAGATGTACTCATAAGCCCGGTGCGCCATTTGCAACGCTGCATCATTGGGTTGCTGGTTATAAGCGGCCGAAAAGCTCCATAGTATCCTTGCGTTTAATACAGAGCCTTTAGGTGCATCGGGAGTAGCATTATTGTCGTTATCTATTTGGCCTAAAAAACCGCCGTGAGTTTCGTCGGGCGTATATTTTTGCCAGTAGGCAATAATGTTATCCAACTCGGCGATGAGCTCGGCCTGGAGAATAGGCAATAGTATTTCGGGGCCTTCCCTGTATATATGCATTTTCATCGATTGTAATCTACCACTAAGTTACTGAGGCTAAAGCCCAGGTTTCTAAGCGATCTCCTTATTCCTATCAATAATCCCATAAATCGCATCTACCGAAGTTGACGACTTAAAGCCATCTGCTGGTGTATTCACCACGTAGTCAATCAACTTATTAACCGTAGTGGTAGCAACATGCATGCGGGTATCTGACGATGCATAGTAAATATACACCGAACCATCTTCATCGGCAATCCAACCGTTGCAAAAAACTACGTTTGATACATCGCCAATACGCTCCCCGCCCTCGGGTGCCAAAAAATAACCTCCTGGTTTGTGCAAAACTTTGGTCAGGTCATCTAAATCGGTCATAAACATATACAGTACATAACGCAGGCCGGCAGCCGTGTTGCGCACACCATGGGCAAGGTGCAGCCAGCCCCTATCGGTCTTAATTGGTGTGGGGCCTTGCCCGTTTTTGGCTTCGTAAACGGTATGGTAGTTTTTATTATCGATGATGGTTTCCTGGTCAATTACGGCATTTTCCATGGTTTCGGCTAAGCCAAAGCCGATGCCGCCACCGGTACCCGCGCTGATAAAACCATCCTGCGGGCGGGTATACAGGGCATATTTGCCATCCACAAACTCGGGGTGCAATACCACATTACGTTGCTGGGGCGAATTGGTTTTCAAATCGGGCAGGCGCTCCCATTTCACCATATCCTTTGTACGGGCTATACCGCAGGCCGCTATGGCCATAGATTGATCATAGGGGGGAGCTGCCGGGTCGCGTCTTTCGGTACAAAACAAGCCATATATGTAGCCATCCTGGTGCAGGGTAAGGCGCATATCATACACATTGGTATCTAGCTCCTGGGTTTGCGGCAGGTTGATGGGGTAATCCCAAAAGGTAAAATTGCTGATGCCATCAGGACTTTCGGCTACGGCGAAAAACGATTTGCGGTCTACCCCCTCTACCCTAACTACCATCAGGTATTTGTTATTGAATTTAATAGCCCCGGCATTAAAAGCGGCGTTAATGCCAAAGCGCTCCATCAGGTACGGATTGGTTTCGGGATTCAAATCATACCGCCAGTTAATGGGGGTATGTGCAGCGGTAAGCACCGGGTTTTTATAGCGGTTAAAAATACCATTGCCGGTACCGGCTACCTGGTTTGGCTTGTTTATGAGTTGTTGCTGCTCCTGTTGTAGCAGGGCCAGCCTTTGTTTAAATTCAGGGGTCATAGGGGTTAGTTTATCAATATTCTTTTAGTTTATTCCACCAGGTTTTTTTCAGTATCAGCATCGTAATTGCCAGTAAGCCTATGGTAACTGCCAAAGGCAACTTTTGGTTGAGGATGAGGTACATGGGCAATATGGTGAGGCATAGTTGGGTGATTGTACCTATAACTACGTTGAACATGTTAAGCTTAAAGTTTTTGTTGGGTGCAAAACTTTCATCATCTGCCATTACCAGTTTTTTTACCGGCTCCCAAAAACCCCATGGGCGTACATTGCTATAGAAGGCTTTTAACACCCCAATATCTGTAGGCTCTGTTGCAAGCGATCCTATAACCGAGCCAACCAGCGAGATAAGGAACAATACCGGAAACCAGTACAACAACTCGTTATTTGAGACGTACAACGAGAAAACCATTGCCGACAAAATGCCCGAAAGCATTCCCCAGAAAAAGCCGCCGGCATTAAAGCGCCACCAATGCCACTTCAATACATTTGATGCCACATAGCCGCCATATAATGCTGAAACGATCCATTGCAGCACAGTATTTACGTTATGTGCAAAAAAGCCAAGGATAACCCCAATAGCTACCACAATGATGCCCACCAGGTAATTCATGGTGATGATATTTTTGTTGGATGCTGCAGGGTTAACGTACTTGAGGTATATATCATTAACAATATAAGCCTGGGCCGCGTTCATGGTACCACTAAAGGTGCTCATAAAGGCGCCTAATAAACCGGCCAGCAACAAGCCTACAAGGCCAACGGGTAAAAAATTATTGATAACTGCCGGTAATATCCGTTCAAAATCGATGTCGCCGGTGGCATCCTTCAGGTTCATTTGGTGATAGTAGATTAAACCTAAAATGGTGAGGCTTACAATAAGCGAATACCTGATGGGCAGCAAAACAATGTTAACAAAGCCGCTCATTTTACTGGCATCTTCGGGCGAGCGGGTTGACAGGATCTTCTGCATATCATAATTGGGTGCAGGCCCCGCCAGGGCCGCGAAAAAGCCCTTAAAGGTCATCATCATAAAAAACAACCCGAACAGCGAGTAGCCATCGTCTTTTATCTTTTTGTTTACCTCGGTAATAATACCCGACCAGTTCATGTTCAAGTGGGTGCCAAAAAACGGACTAAACCAACCATCTGGTACATTAAGGCTATGATCGGCCAGTTTATGGGCAGCGATGAACCCTATCCAGATACAGGCAACTGTCATCACGCCATACTTAACCATGTCGCCCAAAACGATACTGTGCATTCCGCCTAAAATGGAATAAAACATGGCAAACAACGTGAATATAATACCATAAACATGCGGCACATATTGTGGGGCAACGTTAAACGGCACATAGCTTTTCACCAGGTCCCAGGGAATAAATATCTCGATGAATTTACCCAGCCCGATGAACCCGTAAGCCAGGAAGCCGAAGCAGCTTAACAAAGCAAAAGCAATAACTACCATGTGTGAAGCGCCAACCCAGGTGCCCGTTTTACCAAAGCGGGTGGCCAGCCATTCAGCACCGGTTGCAGCGTTGGAGCGGCGCAGCCAGCGCGACAGGTACATCATCAAAAATACCTGGTTAAATACGGGCCACAGCCAGGGGATCCAGATGCTTTTCATGCCGTATACAAAGCACAGGCTTACCATCCACATGGTGCCGCTGATATCAAACATATCCGAGGCATCGCTTAAACCCAGCTTGTACCAGGGCAGCGACTTACCGCCAAGCATGTAGCTTTCCTTGTTTTCGCGGGCTTTTTTACGGTACCATAACCCAATAAAAATGGTGCTCAGCAGGTACAGAACGATGATGGCGATATCTACTAAGTGTAGCTTCATTTTTCTAATTTGAAAATTTGAGGATTTGAAAATTTGAAGATTTCAGAATTCCGGACCATCTGAAATATTAATCCGCTTTTTGAAATTCTGCAAATTCTAAAATCCTGTAAATCCTGATCATAATTGGTGTATTCAAAAGTGGGTTTATAAAAGCTATTTTTATAATACTTTTTTAACCTAATCTTTTACTTATCGATAATAACAACATTTAATCACACCTGTACCAAGACAGAAACACCGAGTAATCTGTGCTATGACAGCGCAAATGTTGTTTTTCAAAAAGGGTTACGACAAACCGGCGAAGAAGAATCACCTTAGGATATAGACAAATATACCAAAATTACAAATTCTATCCAAGTGACTTTCAGGACATTTTCAAATCCTCAAACGGTGAAGCCCTCAACGGAGTTAATCCTCAAATCAAATAAACACCCTGTTCCCGGTATAAGTTTCCCTGAACTCTTTGGGGATGCACAGCTTTTTGCGTTTAAAAATGCGGTTAAAGTTGGAGATATTGTTGAACCCGCATTTGTAAGCAATCTCGGCCACGGTGGCTGTCGAATCTATCAGCATGCGGGAGGCGTGGCCCAGGCGAATCTCGTTCAGGCTGTCAATGAAGGTTTTACCGGTGCGTTTTTTTATAAACCTGCTGAACGATGCCTCGGGCATATTGGCTATTTTGGCTACCTCGGCAAGGGTTACCTGCTTGTTGTAGTTTACGTTCATGTGCTCAAACACCTTTTCAATACGGCGGCTGTTGTAATAAAATTTATCGTTGGCAAAGCTGGGATCAGATAACATCTTCATATTGCGCGAGATAGACAGATCATGCAGTATCGACATCAGCTCCAGCACCGAATCAAAGCCGCTTTTTTTATCAAGGCCCTGGATCCGGTCGCGTAGAGCTATAATGGTTTCGGGCGAAAATATAATTCCACGCTGCGAACGCTCCAGCATACTTTTCACAAAACTTAACTGGTTGCGTTTCAGCAATTTTTCATCAAACAAATCCTTATGAAACTGGATGGTTACCTCGGTAATCTCCTCGCTTTGGCATTGGTGGGTAAACCAGGCATGGTACAGGTTGGGGCCTATCAGCGCCAGCTCCAGCTCGTCTATCATCTCAATATGGCCGCCTACAACGCGCTTGGCGCCTTTGGCATTGATAATCAGGTTTAACTCATACTCATCATGGTAATGCAGCGGAAAATCAAACTTCTTTTTAACCCTCGAAAAAATGGTAAAACAATCGCTGGGGGTTAGCGGCGTAATCTCGCGCATTACATTATTGGTGATCATAATTTGAACCGGTTATAAAAAGGCGTTCAATGATACATATTTAACATCAACATATCAAATATTTTACATTTTTATAAGTTTTTAGTCCTTATTTGGCGGGGATTTACGCCAGCCGGGGCAGCAACAAAAGTTTGTTACCGGTTAACAAATCAACTCAAAAACCAGATTAAATGGCCCGCCATGCATCAAAAACCACTTACAAATGTTTCATTAATTCATACAAATGCGTAATTAGTTGCTACAAAAGCTACAAAAAATTACAAAAAAATAACGCTTTTTTTAAGCCTACCTTACAATGGTATAAATTTTAACTTTTAGGTTTGCAACCGGGTTAATTTTTTAACTTTTAACCTTTTGGGTCAGTTTGTTTAGCACTGAGTTTTAAGTCCGAAGTCTTGAGTTCTGAGTTTTGAGTCCGAAGTTTTAAATTCAAGGTTTTAACTCCGAAGTCTCGCGCCCGAAACTTGCAGTGTTTTGATAATTGTTCAGGACTTAGAACCTTTGACTCAAAACTTCGGACTTAAAACACAAGACTCAGAACTCAACACTCAAAACTCAATACGCACAACTATCAAAACAATTACCGGATATTTGTTGTAGAACACGATATAAACAAAGATGGATCAAAACATTACATAATTAATGGATACCGCACAAAGCACCAAACCTACCATACGCAAAAGGGTAAACAAGTTTAAGCAAAGCATTACCGACTTCCTGATAAGCCTGTACCGCATAAACCAGTTTATCCTGCGCTTCTTCAGGGAGGCCTTTATGCCCCCTTTTGAGTTTAAAGAGGTTATGCGCCAGTGTTATGAAGTTGGCGTGCGCTCCTTTACCCTTATTACCGTAACAGGCTTTATTGTGGGGCTTATATTTACCAAGCAATCGCGCCCCTCGTTATCGCAGTTTGGGGCTACATCGTGGCTTCCCTCGCTGGTATCTATAGCCATTATGCGGGCGCTGGCACCACTGGTAACGGCGCTTATTGCGTCGGGCAAGGTAGGCTCGGGCATTGGGGCCGAGCTGGGCTCCATGCGGGTAACCGAGCAAATTGATGCCATGGAGGTATCGGGCACCAAGCCTTTTAAATACCTGGTGTGTACCCGGGTACTGGCCACCACGCTTACCATCCCCATCCTATCTACCTACACCGGCTTTATTGCCATGTTTGGCGGCTATTTAAACGTGGCCCAAAACGAGGGCACCACCTGGACCACCTTTATACAGGAGTTTTTTGATCCCTTAACTTATACCGATTTTGTGGCCTCGCTCATCAAATCCGTTGTATTTGGCTTTACCATAGGCATTGTGGGCTGCTACCAGGGCTATAACAGCAGCAAAGGTACCGAGGGCGTGGGCAAAGCCGCCAATGGCGCGGTAGTTACCGCCATGTTCCTGGTGTTTATTGAAGAAGTAATTATTGTACAGATAACCAGCTGGTTCCGTTAATCGATTTAGCATGGAAAAGAAAATTGTAAAGGCCGACCATAACAACCCTGTTATCACCATCCGGGGGCTCGAAAAAGCCTTTGAAGATTACCACGTACTCCGCGGTATCGACCTGGACCTGTACCAGGGCGAAAACCTGGTGGTATTGGGCCGCTCGGGTACCGGCAAATCTGTATTAATAAAAATTATATCCGGTTTGCTCACGCCCGATAAAGGCGAGATTACCGTTTTGGGCCACAACTATGCCAACATCAGCGAAAAGGAATTGCAGGAGCTGCGCATCCGCATCGGTTTCTCGTTCCAGAACAGTGCGTTGTATGATAGCATGACCGTGCGCAAAAACCTTGAATTCCCGCTAGTGCGCAACCGCAAGGGCATTAGCCGCCAGGAAATTGACACCGCGGTTGAAACCGTACTTGATGCCGTTGGCCTGTCGCAAACCATTAACCAAATGCCATCCGAGCTTTCGGGTGGGCAGCGCAAGCGCATTGGTATTGCCCGCACGCTTATCCTGAACCCCGAAATTATGCTGTACGATGAGCCAACCGCCGGCCTCGACCCTATTACCTGCATCGAAATTAACGACCTGATTAACGAGGTACAGCAACGCTTCAACACTTCATCTATCATTATTACACATGATTTAACCTGCGCCAAACAAACCGGCGACCGTATTGCTATGCTCTTAGATGGTCAGTTTCAGCGCACCGGCAGTTTCGACGAGGTATTTGATACCAACGACAGTCGCGTTAAACCATTTTACGACTATAACTTTATCCAATAACAAAAAAAGACATTATACCATTATTATGGACGCATCAGAAAATAAAAGAGCAATCATCGTAGGCCTGTTCCTGGGCCTCGGTCTTATACTGTTCATCCTTGGCATCTTCACGCTTGGCGGCCAGCAAAAAGCGTTTGTAAAAAACATTCACCTCAGTTCGGTCTTCGGCGATGTGGCCGGGCTTAAAAAGGGCAACAACGTTTGGTTTTCGGGCGTAAAGGTGGGCACCATCAGCGCCGTGCGCTTTGAAGGGCCATCGCAGGTGCGGGTATCCATGAGTGTAGACCAGGCTACCCAGCAATACATCCACCGCAACGCGCAGGCCAAAATAAGCAGCGACGGATTGATAGGCAACAAGATCATCGTGATTGACGGCGGCAGCCCGCAGGCCCCCGAAGTACAGGATGGCGACGTACTACAGGCCGAAAAACTACTCTCGACAGATGATATCCTGAAAACCCTGCAGGATAACAACCAAAACCTGCTGGCCATAACCAGCGACTTTAAAACCCTTAGCCACCAAATTTTACAGGGCAAAGGTACCGTTGGCGCGCTCATGGCCGATAATACCATGGCCCTGCAACTTCGCGCCGCCATGAAAAACCTGCAAATGGCCACCCAAAGCGCTGCGCTAATGGCGGGCCAGCTAAACGCATTTAGCAATAAGCTAAACACCAAAGGCGGTTTAGCAGATAAAATGCTGACCGATACCGCCACCTTTAACCACATCCGCCTGGCCGTAAACCAGCTGCAACAAGCCGCCAACAACGCCAGCACCCTCACCAACAACCTGAACAAGGCCAGCGACAAACTGAACCGCACCGACAACGCCCTCGGCGTACTGCTAAACGACCCCAAGGCGGCCGTAAAAGTACAAACCACCCTTGATAACCTGCAGCAAAGCTCCATAAAACTAAACGACGACCTGGAAGCCGCCCAACACAACTTTTTCCTGAAAGGTTTTTTTAAGGACAAAGCGAAGAAGGCTAAAGAGGATAGTTTGAAGAAGGCGGGGCAATAGGAAATTAAATCGTAAAAAGGGCTGTCATGGTGAGCTTGTCGAACCATAGCGGGCAAAGGCCTCGCTGCGCGACCCTTCGACAGGCTCAAGGTTGGCAGACCTACACACCTCGAAAATATGACTTGTCATGCTGACGAAGGAAACATCTATTAATGAACTTTTTACCATCTAAAAACGAAGGGAATTATTGCACCCTTACGTACCTAACAGCCAGGCAGTCCTGTCTTGGTTCTTAATTCTTGACTCTTGATTCTTTTCCGGCCGTTGCCTGCGGCCCGCGCTTTACACTCATACGCACACATGGCATTAGGCGCAGGCCGGTATCCGTTTCAATCGCTAACAGGGGATGGGGGAATTGGGAGTTAGGGTTTACAACAAAAAAACGTGGTTTGCATGCGAGGACACACCGGTGGAGGTGAAAATTCTGTCCCCTCAGGGTCTCTCGGTAGAGGACCCTGAGGTTCCCAAATGTTCGTATATTTACGTATGGCCGTCAGAACTAAACACGAACAGGAGCACGACACCTGGTTTATTTCATTTACCTGCTTCAATTGGATACCACTGTTTGAAATCACACAGTCGTACGATATAATATACAAATGGATTAAACTCATTGCCGACAAATACCAGATAAAACCCCATGCCTTTGTGATAATGCCCAACCATATGCATATCATCCTGCGAACACCTGATGCGGGAGTCAATCTTAACAAGGTTATGAGCAACGGCAAACGTTTTATGGCTTACGAGCTTGTGGCCAGGCTGACCTCAGCAAATAACATCATTGTCCTTAACCAACTTTCTTCCGGTTGTACAGACCGCGAAAAAGCGAAAGGGCAACTGCACAAAGCATTTGAGCCTTCGTTTGATGCAAAGCCAATTTTTACTACAGCCTTTTTGTATCAGAAAATAGATTACATTCACCACAACCCTGTAAGCGGCAAGTGGAATTTATGTGCCGATTTTACAGATTACCTGCACAGTAGCGCTGCATTCTACTACTTCGAAAAACCGCTTGAGTTTGTAGAGATAACCGATTACCGCGATTTTTGGGTAGATACAGATTGGGTGAAACCGATTGGCTTTTAATCTAATTTTAACGCAGTCCGATAATGGTCTACCGCAGAGGCCCCTGCCGCCACGCATAAACGCGACTTTAGGATTACGATTGGCTTTGTACAACCGCTGGGTCCTCTCCGAGAGACCCCGCGGGGACGGGATCAATATAATAAAAGTATTCTCGTCAGCCATTTTACACTTCCGTCATGAGAACTTGCATCTAAAAAAATGATCGGTCTCTTTTTGAACTTTCAAACATATACATAATAACGGATTAGAATTGGCTATTTAAATATTTATGCTATCTTTTATTATTCTGACATCGAATTCCATGTTTTCAATGTCTCTTTCGATTTTTTTTTCAAGTTCAGATTTATCTTCATATAACTTCATATCTTTTAGTCTCGCAATATTTGCTTCGATATTTGTTAGAGGGGGAATAGTCTGATATGCTTGTAAGTTTAACTTTGAAAAATGTAATAAAGAATTGTTTTTAATAAACAAATTCATCGACACATGAAATTCCTTTATCAAAGCTAATATCTCTAATGCATCTTTTTTCTCATTTTCTATTTTTACGGTATATGTCATTCTGCTTTTGTATTCGATAAATGCTTCACCGCTTTGTTCATCTATTGCACGAAAATTTAAGTCATGTTTAAAGATAGTGGTCTTCGACTGAGCTGTTCGCCAAAAACTCCCACAATTGCTTCTACAAGATACATTTTCAAATTTATCGAAGTATTTAGGGTTAATTGAATAGAACAAAATGCAATCGGATTTTTCAAGGATTATCATAAGATTTGATTTTTATTATATCTCTCTGGTGAGCGCCGGGCTTTGTTATTTAATGGACGTAAGCAGCTTTAGTTTTAGCATCCCTAAGAAAAGCATCCCCCGTTGCCCATAGAGTTCCGTTGTTCGAATGTCTCCGACTTCGAACCACTATGCCTGTAGTTTGCAACTACCCTTTGTATTGTAAAAATAGAGCATAGTACAAGTAGTCAATAGACTTCTCTTACATATCTGTTCGTCGGAGGTCATTCGAACAGCAGTTAGCCAAGCTAATTTATTTTTCTAATTACCTATTAAAGCCTTTTCGGAAAACGAGATCATCAAATGGTGCAGTGAAAACACCGACCAGAAGCTAAATGCCGCGCTTATCGTCAACTCTGCTGGCCTGCTTTATGTCTCCACGGAACAAACGGGACTATTCAATTGGCATGGGAGGCCACTAAGGGCAAAGAGACGATTAAAGTGCTTTACTATTTTTTTTGGGCTTCTTTTAAAAAGAAATTTGTCATTTTACGAAAAGTATTTTCATTGAATGTAATCGGTCCGTGCTGACCTTGAGGAACAGAAATAAACTCAGTTAATATTCCCTGTTCTTTCAATGCTTTGGCAAAAAGCTCACTTTGGCAATAGGGTACAACATGATCAGCATCGCCATGAATTACCATAAAATGAGGATCCGTTTTGTCCAGAAAGGTGATGGGGTTGAGCAGGGCTATCATATCAAGATTATCGGCCGGATTGCCCCTGATAAGTGCTCCTTCGGGAGAGTCTGCTCCTTTAGGTTTCTTACACCCATCCATCAGAGCCATGTCGATAGGGCCAAACCAATCAACTACCGTATTCACAGAACTGCTGGCTGCGGTATAATTTCCTACATTTCCTTCTATATCAACCTTCACTTTCCCCACTGTAAATTCTTTAACAGAATTTGATGTTCCGGCGAGGGAGGCAAGATGTCCACCTGATGAATAGCCTGTAATGCCAATAAATGAAGCATCAATTTGATATTTACCAGCATTTGCCCTTATATATCGTACCGCAGCTTTCACATCATTGATTTGGGCTGGGTACGGAGCATCGCCACTTGACCTGTGGTTAATGGCTATAACCGCAAAACCGCTGTCAAGCAATGGTTTTCCGAGAGCATCAAACGCAGCTTGTTTCAAATTATTGCCATACCATGCGCTACCGTATATTACAATAATTGCCTTATAGGCGGGTTTTGCTACGTTAGGCAAATGGATGTCGAGGTTATGATACTCTTTGCCATCATCGGCATAATTCAAATTGAGCCATTGCTTAACCGGAATAATTACGCTATCTTTTTTAGTGGTTTCTTTTGTTAATTGCTGATTTTTTTTGCAGTTAAAAAAAAATATAACAAGAACTGAAAAGGCTAATTTTAAAGTGGTCATTTAGTATGATTTAGATCAAAAATAATGCTATTATTCCGTATGCTCAGGCTTCACCAAAAATAAAATACCCATCGCTACCGCAAGGGTCCACCCTTGTGGTCCGCATGCTAAGTACGCGCCAGGCATGGCAACCATGCACAAACCGGAGATTGCTTCGTTCCTCGGAATAACATGATGATAACGATTAGTATAATACCAAAAAAGCCACCTAAAGCGGGCCTTGTCAGCCTTAGCGCTTCTGACAACGCCTAACCTCGTTGTCGGTAGAGTTCTCTGACTTCGAATTACTATGCTCTTAGTCTCCACACTAAGGTGCCTATACAGCTTCCATAATCAAGTAGCAAAAAAGCCGTCATACAATGCTTGTTTAAAAATCGGGATAAGGAAGATACCTTATTGAGAAAAGCTAACGTTTTGTACTATCTTTATTTTGATGAAAGAACGTATCCAGTCGGTAGACATTGTGCGCGGATTAATCATGATTATCATGACGCTTGACCATACCCGGGATTTTTTGCACCTGGCCGGGCCGCCCCCGCTTGATGTACAGCGCACCACGGTGATACTGTTTTTTACGCGCTGGATAACACATTTTTGCGCACCCACTTTTGTTTTTTTGAGCGGCGTATCGGCATGCCTTGCCGCGCAACGCCGAACAACCGGCCAGATGACCACTTTTTTACTAAAACGAGGTGCCTGGCTCATATTGTCCGACCTGGTAATTATCAGCCTCATCTTTAGCTTTGATGTGCATTACCATTTTCCGGTGCTGGAGGTTTTATGGGCCATCGGCTTTGGCATGATTATTTTGGCTTTACTCATTCGGGCACCTAAAAAAATTATAGCCCTGGTTGCAATACTGATTATTGCCGGCCATAATTTACTTGACAACGTTGATTTGCCTAAGAACGGCACGCCTGGCAACCTTACTACGCTATTGCTGAATGGCGTAGGGGCATTGATCCCTATCGGCGCCAACCGGTTTATATTTGCTATTTATGCCGCCATTCCGTGGACGGGGGCTTTATTGTTAGGCTACGTTTTTGGCCATCTTTACAAAAAGGGCTATAATGCGGCAAAGCGGCAGAAAATATTAAAGCTTTCGGGCTGCGCATTGATTGTGCTGTTTGTTACCCTGCGCCTTATCAACCATTACGGCGACCCTGTACCCTGGGCCATTCAGCGGAATTGGGCGCATACCCTGCTTTCGTTCCTGAACGTGAGGAAGCAAACCCCCTCGCTCCTGTTTATGTTGATGACGCTTGGGCCCGTATTGCTATTGTTGTCGGTTACGGAGGGCATAAGCAACCGCATTACCCGGTTTTGCAATGTATATGGAAATGTGCCTTACTTTTATTTTATCGCACATTTGGTGTTGCTGCGCATAATCAATGTAGCGGGCGTTGTACTCGCCCGCATTCCGTTTGACTTTCAGAAGCCTGCACCGGTATGGGCCGCGCCGGGTTTCGGTATTCCGCTTTGGGGGGTGTACCTGTGCTGGATAACCGTTATTGCGTTGATGTATTACCCCTGCCGTCAGTATGGCCGATATAAGCAAACCCACAGCGCGTGGTGGTTATCGTTTATATAAGATTGGGATACCTGGTTGTCGCAAACCAGCAAAAAAACCGCCCATGCAGGCCAGGCCTAACAGTCGCCAACTACAGTCATAAGGGCTCGAAGTAAGATAATCGAACAGCAGAGAAATGACAAAGTCAATAAACAAACTACATCAACAACACTTTCCAGGCATCCATTACCCGGCCGACATCTAACAATTGGCTGGCTTTTAAATGCAGGTGTTGGGTGCGGCTGTCGCCGATGGTAGCATCGGCCAGTTCTTTCATCTCATCGGTTTCACTAAAAGCTTTTACCTCCTCATTGGATGGCAGCGTTTCAACAAGCCCTAATAATCCCAGGTTATTGCCGGTTAATACTGTGGAGTATTTAACCTCTTTGGGAAAAGCATCTACGCCGATACCTATTCCGGCACTGCCTGTTGGTTTGGCAATTTTGAATAAATTATCGCTGGTTACCCTGCAATACCAATCGCCGCCTAAACGAGCCACCAGGTCTATTTTATGCGGGTCTATTTTACCATTGGCATCCAAAATAGCTTCACTGATATGCATCCGTTTCACCTCGGCAATAACCAAATTACCCGCTCCCCCGTTTTTCCCTAACGATATCACATCATTCACTACGCATTCCAATTGAACGGTTGATTCCGCTACCCTCGGTGGCTTTATTGTCTCCGAAGCCAATTCAGTAAACCCTGCTTTCGAAAATTCATTTACACCTTTTTGGTAATCCATACTGGTTAAATAGGTCTGTTGCACCATTTCGTAGTTCACGATATTTATCACACATTCAGGCACTTCCAAAACGTTTTCAAGCGTGTGTTTAGTGGTATTATCCCGCGCCCTGCTTGTGGGCGAAAAAACACATATTGGTGGATTGATACTAAAAACATTAAAAAAACTAAACGGACTTAAATTAACCTGGCCGTTTTTGTTAATAGTGGATACAAAGCATATTGGCCGGGGTGCAATGGCATAGTGCAAATAACCCTGCATTTCGGCCGGTGTTAACGATGATACATCGATAGTTTTTAACGTCATTCAAATTTTATTTAAAGCTTAATCAGCCGGTTATCTGGCCTTAAGCGGGGGGCGTCACTTATGCCACTTCGATAATTGCGATATTGTAAGTTATACAAAACTAACCGACAATAAGCAGAAAAAAGACAATGTAATTTAAGAACGAAAATATTTTTCGGATTTTATTTTCCCTCATTATCATGCCCCGCTGTTCGAAGCCCGATGTCGAATTACCGTGTCTGTTTCTGCAGACTACCGGGTTTATTCAAACGGGATTACCGTTCGTCCTGTAGCATAATTTTTTGGAAAAGCCAAACCTTCAAACTCCCTCAAACGATGTCAACAAAAAAAGCCCATACCCTGTTTAACCAGAATATGGGCTCCTAAAACTTACTCCTATGCGAGCTTTTAAAGCGCCTGCCCGTTATTTAGGGAACCCAACATCCGCCTTTACCTCGTTTATTTGTTGGGTATGGCGGTTACTGTGGGCAGCTATCAGCAGGATGAACTGGTAACTATCGTAAGTACCAACAGGCAATACCAACACGTGGTTGCGCAGGTCTGTTTTGGTGTTTTTTATGAGTGCTATCAGCTTTTCGCGATTGGATCTGAATGCGGTGAGCGCTTCGGTAACGGTTTTGTAGGGCGAATTTGCCGGCTCAAGCGCGGCGAAGGTTTTGGATTTATGTGTGCGGTCTTCCACGGCCTTTATGAGGTCGTCGTCGGTAAATTTAATGCCGGCCCGTTTTTCGGGGTTGGCCGGTTGCGATAAGGCTGGTTCGGCCATGGCCCAGAGTTCTTTTTCGGCGGCGGCAATATGTTTAATACAGTCGGCCACGCTCCATTTATCAGCAGCCGGCTTAAAGTTTAGCTGGGCCACGCTCAAGCCCTTAACGGCATCAAAAACGCCAGATTCGGTTTGGGTGAGCAATTGCATCGCTTTTTCTCTTTCTTGTGGGGTTATCATGTTGCTTGTTTGTTGTTGCGCGCTGCATTGGTACGCTGTAAAGCTCAGCAAAGTGAGGATGATGATACGTTTCATGGATTGATGTATAAAATTTATAATTTTTTACCCTAATACAAGGGCATGAGTGATTGCGAAGTATTTACTTGTTTAATTACCTGCTCCAGGTGTCCATAAGCCGCCCTATAAGGAAAAACAGCCATACTGATCCTTTTTACACCGGCAATTTGCAATGCCTCAACAGTTGCCAGATTTGGGTTACCAACAACATTAACAGGGAGGGAAACCGCCGTGCTGATTTGTTTAATAACTGCGGCATCGCCTATGCCGGTAACAAAAAGGCCATCTGCGCCGGCATCACGGTAAAGCCCTGCCCTAAGGATAACGGTTTCGAGCGGGGAGGCCAGTTTTTGCAGGTAAACATCAGTGCGGGCATTTATAAAAAGCTGCTGGTTGGTTTTGGCAAGGTAGTTTTTGATACTGTCCAGTTTACGCAAATAAACGTCCTGGCCCTGGGCGTCCTCCAAATTAATGCCAACAACCCCAATATCCAGCAGTTGCTGAATTTGTTCATTGATAACCACGAGATCATTACTATACCCCCTCTCAAAATCGACCGATAGTGGAAGATCTGTTGAGGCTTTGATCCTTTGAACAATGTAGAGCAATTCATTAAAAGGAATTTGCTCGCCATCGGCATAACCCATTGAATCGGCAATTGCGCCACTTGAAGTACCTATCCCCTCAAAACCGGCAACTTGTATTAGCCGCGCGCTTTTGGCGTTCCAGGCGTTACCTAATAAAAAAGGAACCGGCTGATGATGCAGCTGGTAAAATGTTTGGTAATGAGTCATACCTTATCTGATATATATACAAATTTATGTTGTTTCCGGCAATTAAAAGGGTGCAAATTAGACATTATAGCGGGCCGATTTGGACATTAGTAGTTGGCGAAATTACAGTTACTTTAAAGTAAAAAAGCCGCCCTGCTAACAGGACGGCTCATGCATTATAATCAACTAAATCAAATTTTCATTACAACAAACACACGCTAAAGTGATAAAGATGTATCAAGTGCTACAATCACATTGGTGTTATTGGGTGTAATGCCGTTTTGCATTTTCTTATTTGGTAATCCAGATTTTTGTGCTGGTCAGATCACTGCCACCGGTTGCTGCTTTCCAGTTGGTAGTGTTCAGTTGCGCTTCATCGGCCGGATATTGGTAACGTTGTAGGCTGCCATAATTTTGTTTATAGCCCGCCGGGTTGTTGGTATCCGTTGGTGTTGCGCCGCCCGTTCTTCTTAGCAAGGTCCAGGCTAACCAGGGCTGGCGAAACATATCAACCCATTCCTGCGCATAGATCAGACTAAGCGCATTTGCGGAGTTAAATGCAACTTTCGGGTTAGCAAGTATGGTGTTGATAGTTGCCGCAGATGGCGTTTCTGAAGCAGGTTTGTTTACCACCCAAACAGATGAATTGTACGCCACACTATTCCAGAAGGTAAGTGATGACGTAACACCTGCATTATATTCACTTTGTGCCGACGAAGTGCTTTGCGCTACACCCGCAACGCCACGTGCGTAAACTTCTGCTTTTAAAAAGTGTACCTCGGCCGGGGTAATGAAAATTTCGGGACATGCGCCTGTCGAGCCGGTAGCAATTCCATCCCTGCCCCAGTAATAATTATAATCGGAATACAAATTGCCATCCTTATGGGCCGACCAACCTTTGTTATCAGGGTCTCTTTCTTGGTTATAAGGCTCGCCGCCATCTGTTATAGGGGTGGCCGGGTTTTGCGGGTAAGGTACCCAATTACCTGCCCCGTTAACTTCAAAAAATATTTTACACCTTAAGTCAAATATTCCGCTGCCATCGGTGTTATTATTGCTGCTGAATAAATTCCATAGGGTGCTGCCCATTCTTGCGCGACTTTCCTGGCGGAAGAAGAAACCCCTTCCTGCTCCATCAATATCAAAGGATATGCCCGGAACATTGGCTTGTTTAAAGCCAACAACGTCGGTAAGAGGGTTGCTCGATAGCTTGGTTATGGCATCGGCTATTATCGGTGCCGCATCTGTATTGTCTTTATCATACATGGTAAGCGCGTAACGCAAACGCAGCGAATTGGCAAACGCTTTCCATTGGTCGATATTATTGTTTAAAAGGAATTCCGAACCAAACGAAAACTGGGTGCTGCTGGTAGTAAAGTGGTTTGCAGCCCAGGTAAGATCGGCCAGGCAGGATAAATATACGGCCTGCTGTTTATCATACGGCACTTTAAGATCGGCAGTAGAACCCGAAAATGCCTTGCCTGCTTTAGAATATGGCATATCGCCATAGAGGTTGGATACTTCAAGCGCCTCGTATGCCCGCAATACTTTTACCATACCTATGGCATTAGTGTAGGTTGCCGAATCGGGACTGCTTGTCATGGTGGTAAGCATTTGATTCATAGCCGGTAAATTCGAGTAAAACAAGCTCCAGTTTTGCCCTTCTACAAAACCGAAATCCGATACGGCATATACAGCGCCCAATTGGGTTACAGGGTATAGCCATCTTGCTTCGGCCCAGTTGCCTATGTTAGCCGCACGATCCAGGTTAGCGCCGATACCTGTGTAAAGCTGTTGCAAGGTGGCCGATGCCGGACCGCTATAAGGCGCGTTTTCCTTTTGAAAATTCTTGGTACATGACGCAAGAACTACAGTAATGAACAAGGTAGTAGTTACCATTATTGCCCATCGTTTTATATCATGATACTTAATCATAAGTTTCGTTCTTAATTTTTAACAATCCTATTAAAATCCCGCTTTTACCGAAAAACCGTAGGAGCGTACGCCAGGTAAGCCACCAAACTGAATACCCTGAACGTTTCCTGTACCTACAACACTTTCAGGGTTTATCCTGTCGGGTAAGGTATTGAACAGGTAAAACAGGTCGCGGCCGATTAACGATACCGACAGGTTTTGGAGCATTTTTGTTTTTTGTACAAATTCTTTCGGCAGGTTATAAGTGATTGACACCTCACGCAGCTTACCCCATGAATCATTGAATATGGAGTTGGTGCGTACAATAGGATCATTATCCCATGATTGATAATTACCCGCGTATTTCCACCATGCATTTACCACATTGGTGTTTGGTGTATAGGTACCCGCTGTTGAGCCCTGCACCACACCAGGTAAAATTACGCCAACGTTGGCCTTTGTTCCGTCGGGATAAGTATAAGCCAAGCCGTGTCCGTCCCTTTCGTAAACGGTTTCGGGGGCCATACCCTGCCCCATAAGGGTAGCGTAGTCACCAGACCAGATCTGTCCCCCCACCTTAAAGTCTGTCAAAACGTATAAGCTAAAGTTTTTGTAACGGAAACTCTGCGAAATACCGCCTGTCAGTTTTGGCGTGGCATCGCCTATTTTAACCAAATTGTCTGATGTGGCGTATTGCGAGCCAAGTACAGCGCCGTTTCCGGTGTTTGTACCATCAGCGTATATCAGGTTAACAATCTTTTGGCCATTTGGCGCATATTTGTAATCGTACCCGTAAATGCTGCCATAATTTTGGCCTACATCAACTTTCATCAAAACACCGTTGCTGCCAAACCATGAACCTAACTGTAATGAGTTAAGCCCTGGCTCCAGCGCAACAACTTTATTTTGATTATGTGCTGCATTCAAGGTTACATTCCATGAAAAATCACTTGATTTAATCACTTTTGCACTCACGGTTAATTCATAACCCCTGTTGCGTAACGCGCCGGAATTTATTAAAACGTTTGGAACACCTGATGAACCAGCTACTGGGATTGTTATTTCCTGGTTATCTGAGTAGGTGTTATAGTATGTGAAATTCACATCCAGCCGGTCATTAAAAAAACCAAGATCGGGGCCAATTTCAAAAGACCGGGAACGTTGCGGTTGTATGTTGGTAGGGTACGAACTCGGCAAATTCAACCCGGTTGTGAAACCTGGCGTGCCTGAAGTTGGGCGGTAGGTAAATCCGTTTTGATAAGGCAAATAGGCATTTGCACTTTTGGCCTCGCTTACACGTATTTTTCCGTAAGTGAACCAGCTTTTTACCGAACTCATATCAAACGCATCGGTAAACACAAAGCTTAAACTTGCAGATGGGTAAAAATAACTCCAGTTTGTTGGGCGTAAGGTAGACGACCAGTCATTTGTTCCGGCCAGATCCAAAAACAGGTAATTTTTGTACGAAAGATTAAGCAAGCCATAAACAGTATTTATTTGCTGCTCATACCTGTTTTCTGACGCATTAAGTGCCGTTGTTGAATTGCCGGCGTAATTGCTCAGGTTAAATAAAAACGGGTAATTAAATGGCCCCGGATTAGTTTGCGCAATATCATACATGTTCCGGTAGTAGTGCCTTGCACCTACAGAAAGACTGGCATTAAAATCGGGAAGTAAACTGTTTTTATGAAATATTAAACGACCATCGAGGTTGTTGGTAGCATTTTTGGCCAGGTCATATCCGTAGCTGCCAATTAACCCTGCGGCATCTGTAGGATAATTTTTAGTTACATACTCGTTGGTGTAATAATCCAAACCAACGTTGCCCACTGCCTTTAACCAGGGTGTAACTTCGGCATTTAATGAAATTGAGCCCACAAACTGGTTTTGTGTAAGCGTGGTAATATCATTAAATGTATTCCACCAGTAATACTGCTGACCATACTCAAACGGCGATTGCTTTAGTATAGGATTTTGCGATCCGTCGGCCAGCGTAGTCAGCCCCCTTTCAATCGGCTTATAATCTGCAGGTAAATTGTACACGGTCATATAACCCAGGCCGATATTACCCGCCCCACCGTTTTCACCGTATATATTTGGTGGGTTAAATTTGGTCAGGTTAATATAACTGGCTGTAGCGTCAACCTTAACTTTGGGGCTGATGTTTATTGATGAACCTATATTAAATGTATTGGTGGCGTTATTACTATTGTAGGTAATAGCCTCATTTGTTGACCGTGTATAGGAAACGCGCAAGGTGCCAAGTTCCCCGCCGCCCGAAAGGGCTATGTTATGGGTTTGTGTATTACCGGTTCTGTAAAAGCTTTTGAAGATATTTGAATTGCCGGTATAAGGCCTGGTTGTACCATCCCACCAAACAAGTGGCTGCCCTTCCATTTTAGGCCCCCATGATGCACCATCGCCGGGAAAACCAATATAGTTATAAAACGGCCCGCCGGCAGCACTGGTAACACCCGGGCTAACATAAGCCCCTGGTATGTTGCCCAAAGGGCCATAGGGGTCGCCACCTATTTGTTCCTGCCTGTTTTTACCATTGGCATCTTTATAAAAGAAAGGATTTGCCGAGTAAAGGTCTTCTGTCATACCGTTACCGTATTCATCCTGCGTTTTTATAAAGCGGTAAGGGTTATTAGCGCGATAAGTGTAGCCATAATCAACACCAAAACCTTTCTTTTTGTTGCCTTTTTTAGTCACGATAAGTATTACACCGTTGGCGCCGCGTGCACCATATAACGCCGCTGCGGTTGGGCCCTTCAACACATCAAGGCTTTCAATATCATCAGGGTTCATACTGTTTAAGAAAGATCCGTTATCTACCGGCGGTTGCGAAACGTCGGTACCGCCATTACTAAGTGATAAGGCATCATTAAAAGATTGCACCCCTCCTTTTGGTTGTACAGGTTCATTATCAATAATAACATTGTCAACCACTATCAGCGCCTGGTTATTCCCGGCAAGGTTATTATTACCCCTGATAACTATACGGTTTGAAGAACCTTCCACACCGTTTGGCTGGGTAATATTCAGGCCTGCTATTTTGCCCATTAAGCCCGAGGCTATGTTTGGCGGGTTAACTTTATTCATATCGGCACCTGATATGGTCTGAGCGGCGTAGCCTAATGATCTTGCTTCGCGTTTTATACCCAAAGCAGTAACAACTACTTCATTTAACGAACCTGCGCTTTTTTTCAGTTCGATAACTAAATTTGTACTGGTGCCTACTTTTATTTCCTTGCCTTCATAGCCAACATACCTTATTATCAAAACATCGCCTGCCGACGCGTTCAAGCTAAAGTTACCATTTACATCGGTTTGCGTGCCATTGGTTGTTCCCTTCAGGCCGACGGAAGCGCCGGGAAGAGGCATCCCGGTTGAATCAACTACTTTTCCGGTAATAGGCGGAGCTTCATCCGCCGCGTCTTTTTTTAATTTTTGCTCGTATCGGATCAATATGGTTTTGTCGTCGATACTGTAAGTCAGCGATTGTCCATTCAGCACCTTATCTAAAACATCGGCCAGTGGCGTGTTTATAAAATCCACCGCCTGTGGCTGGATGTTTTTAATTTTATTGGATGCAACAAGAACGTTATAGCCAGTTTGCTTCCTTATCTCCTTGAAAATTTGTTCAAGAGAAGCGGAATTATTTTTGTAGGTAATTTTTTGAGCAATGCTCAATGCGCTAACATGTAAGATGGTAACCGTCAAAATAATAGAGGTAATTCTCATAATCAGCAGGAATTTGCGGATATACCCCTTCCGGGTACAAAAAAATCCGTTGAACTTTTTATACATTTGAATGTCTGTTTTACGTGAAATATTGGTTCAAAGCAATTTTATCGTTTGCCGGCTGGCAAACGATGTGAGCAGGCTATTAAGCAGGGGCACGGCGAATGCCTCTGCTATTTTTTCCTTTTCACTTTTCTGGAGTTTATAGTTATTGTTTCTTCATATCTTTTGGGTTTAATTTATAATTAGTTAATAATCAAGTCAGTTATTTTTTCTCTATAAAAATTTTCTTTCCCTCAATCCTGAATTTTACATCGCCGGTTATTTCCAGCATCTTTAAAACTTTAGATACGTTGTCATACCTGGTGATGCTGCCCCAGTATTCAACATTGGTATTCTGATCTTGCGGATAAACAATATCAACATCATACCACCGCGATATCTTCCGCATTATGCTTTCCAGTTTCTCGTTATTAAAAAGGAAGTAGCCATTTTTCCAGGCGGTAACTTCTTCGGTATCTGTTTCTTTTACCCGGATATTGGTTTTATCAGCAACAGTTATAGCTTGCTGACCAGGCCGTAACGTAGCCGTTGAATTTCCTCTTGTTATTTTTATACCACCGCTAATCAATGTAGTTTTTATAACGGGCTCATCATCGTAAGCGTTGATGTTAAATACAGTACCAATATCTTCAATGGTTTGACCTTTTACATCTACCCTAAAAGGTTTTGAGGCATTGTGCCTTACATCAAAGTACACCTGCCCGGTTACTTCAACCCGCCTTTCTTTAGATTTAGAAAAATCAACCGGAAACCTGACAGATGATTGAGCATCAAGGTAGGCTACTGTTCCGTCTGCCAAAGTTATGGACGACTGGCCGCCACGAGGTGTGGAAAGCGTGTTGTATTTTTCCGGGCCCTGGTTATCGGCATTCCCGGGGGCAATCAAGCTTTTGTTTATGGTGTAGGCAAGCACTCCGTTGTTATTACGGGTTACCTGTAAAGCACCTTGCCGGTAAATAATCCCTTTTTTTATACCGGTTATGTAAATCTTTTGCCCGTTGGCAAGGGCTAATACGGCCTTATTTTGCCCCGGCGGAATATCATGGTGTGTAGTTGCTGTAAGTTCGTTTTTAGTAGCATTATTTCTAACAAGATAAAAACCACCCAGGCCTAATAATATTAAAACACATGCTGCCGCACTTATCCGCAGCGGAAGTGATATTAACCTGCCTATCCTGAATTGACGTTTCAGGTTTTCACGAACGGCTGCAGCATCCTGAAGGCGCTCATCAAGTGTATAATCGGGCAATTCCGACTCCTGATGATGCAAATACCAGCTTTCAAGCAGCGATTTCTCATCTTCAGTGGCCGTATTGTTTCCGTATTTAAGTAATAAATCTTTGAGCTCCCTATCGTTCATACTACTATTTATTGCCTTTATTTTAGTAAGACAAACAACGCGTACCGTACAGGTAAATAAAAATAAAATATTTTATAAGAGCTGGAAAAGGATTAATAGATAGATAAAAAAGCCGAGGCGAACCCTTAATGTTTTTAAGGCGTTTGTAACATGCTTACTTACTGTTTGCTCGGAAATATCCAGTTGCGCTGCAATTTGTTTATGTGAGAGATGTTGTTTGCGGCTAAGTTCAAATACCTGGCGCATTTTTGGCGGAAGAGCGGCAATCTCTTTTTCAATAAGCATCGCAAGCTCGTGTTCACGCACCAGGTGATCTGTGATAATCTGGCTGGTTTCGGTTTGAATAAACTGTATTAACGAGGTGGTGTATTTTTCAAGTATTGATTGCCGCGCAATTCTGTTCAAAATATTGTTACGTAACGACGTATATAAATAACCCGAAAGATTAGAATGGCAATTGATTTGGTCGCGTTTGGCCCACAAGGTTGTGAAAACTTCCTGAACAACATCTTTTGCTTCTTCCCTGTTCCTGGTTTTATTATAGGCGTGATTAAATAAAGTGAGTGTGTACCTATCGTATATTTCTACATAAGCAGCCTGATCCCCCGACTTAAATAAGTCAACCAATTCGCTGTCCGAAAAGTGCTTTAGGGTGGTCATTTAAAAGAAGTTGATAACGAATGTATGAAATTTAAGAATATAAATATAAAAACAAGAAAATTATCAGCTGCAGCGTATACCGGCGCGACTGCAACGCCTCACCCTTGTGGCGCGCGTGCCAAGTGTACGCCAGGCATAACAGCCGTGCACAGTCCAGATATCACTTCGTTCTTTATAATAATGTGTTTATAAGTTACTGACCATCAATATCGAATATCCGTCATTGCGAGGTACGAAGCAATGACGAACTATAGGGGACTTAGCACGTAAAGGATTGCTTCGTGCCTCGCAATGGCGATAGTTTAGAACATCCGTTTAACCTCATAATATTTTTTCAGGTTTTGCCTGATGGATCCTCGAAATATAATTGTGGTGATAAGCGATTAATATTGTTTTGGGGATACATTTTAGCGATTTTATCTCAGGAAAAAGTCGTTGGCGGTAACAGCAACAACGGCAGAAGATGATTACTATGCAGATTTAAGGAGTCTTTGGTTTAGTTGAAAGGACAATAATAAATTACCTTCAACAGCACTCGTCTTCAATAAATCACCCTGTTCAATTCTTCAACCATAGCGGGGCGGCGGGGATACCTTTGTTTCATTTTTTTTGCAAGCTCAATGATCTGCTCTTTTCCGAAGGCGAGGGCTATCATGATCTTCTTCATATTGCCGGCTAACTGTGCGTAATGGCTTCGGTTGTCTGCTTTATCAGCCTGTCGTTCCAGGGCCGGGATATAAAGCTGTAATAACTCGTGGGCATATGAAAACACCAGGTGTTCATGGTATACCATAAGCCGGTCAATATCTTTTTCATTTTTTACCAGTTCAAACAGCAGGTCGGTAAACCTCTCTTCAATATAAATTGGTGACAGTGCCGAAAGTAAAAAGCTGTCAAACGGAAGCCAGGTACTTTTACCATGCTTTTTTGTGGTTTCGGTTTTAATGCCGGCGATAATATCCTCAACTATTTTTCCCCATTCTTCTGCATTATAAGTTGCTTTTAACGCCCGGTAATACGTAACATCAAATTGACGGTCGAAAGCAAACGCTCTGTAATATTTACGTGTTAAAGGCACATCATTTTCTAACAACGCTATGCGCAACAATTGCTTCTCCCACTGCGCAACGGTACCCGGATGCCTTTTATCTTCTGCTATTTTTATACCGTCATTTATCAGCTTTTTTGCCCGCTCATAGTCCTGGCTGCTTAACACTTTATCAACCTCGGCCTGCCTCACTTCCACAATTTCCATATTTAGCTCAATCAGCGCTTCGGCTTCGGTGTGCCTGCCTATGGCTTCCAAAAAATCAATTTGAGTTGTCTTAAAATGCTCAAGCCGGTAACTGCTATGCTGCCCGGTTAACCGGGGCAACCAGGCATCAATCCAGGCTAAAAACTCCTGGTGCAGGTTTAGCTCAATTGCTAAAGTTTGAAAAATATCCGACAGCTCATATCCAAAATCGCCATAATCAAAGTATACCGCGTCGTTGAGCTCCACTTGTAAAAACTTAAACACGCGCGTTTTCATATCCATAACGGCATCGGCAGATAAAGCTATTTGATCTATAAGTTGGATACTGCCAATAATGGCATCGCCTAAAGCACCGCTTGAATCGTCGCCATAACTTATTACCTGCATCATTTCCTTTAACACCACGCTGGCTATTACAAAAGCCTCTACAAAGTTGCGCTTATTGGCAAAATCAAACCCCTTATCAATTAGCTGGTTTACCTCTTTGGCTAAACCGGCCGCCGAACGGTAATCCATATACCCTTTGGCCATATGTTTTTTAATGAGCTTTTTAATTGAATCGGCATATAGTTTACCGGTATCAATACGGCCGTCTTTTTCTGCAAAAAACAGCTCAAATGCCCTTTTAAAATCCTTGTTGGTTAACACGTAATCTTTAATAAAAACCCGGTATTCATCAGCGCTAATCTTCAACAGCAAATCTTCGAACTGATTTTTCTTTGCGCCCTTTTTGGGTACTATTATACGTGTTGCCAATTCGTCCCTTATTTCAAAAAGCGCTGCTATTACATGTTTACAAATTGCGCCATCATAGGGGCAATCACAATGGTAGGCTACAATTTCCTTATCGTTTTTCAGCGTTACCGATATGTTGTATGTTTCAGTTCCTTCAACTTCTGCCGTCCAGCGACCTGCGTTTTCTTCCAGGTCGGCAACTGCCCCCTCTTCATGGTACTGCTTTCCTCTTTGCAGCATTACCGCATTTAGTTGTTTCTCAAAATTTTGCAACGTAAACATATTTCAATTTGGCTTTATCAAGACTGATGGTATTTATAATAAACTTTTACTTTTGTATCGCCTATCATGGTTATACAACATATTAACAATACTAAACTACGTTTATAATATGCATTTAGTAAAAGAAATAACACCCGAAATTATAAAAGATATTGCCGAAATGCTGGATATGGGCATGGTTTGTTTTTATCATAAACCAACAGGCACTATGGATTATTACCCTGATGAACTCAAGAACCCCGGCTATGACGAAGAGCCCTGGGCAGAGGTCATTGATAAAATTGCCGAAAACTACGGCGATTATCAACGGTTTGAGGGAATGGGCAGTCGTGAGGCATTTAAAGTTATGGAAGATTTTATTGCCGGTATTAACTATATACCCACACACAACAAGTTTATTGACGCTATATCGCGCAAAAAGCCGTTTGGCAATTTTAATCACCTGCTGCAATATCATCCCGATTTGCGCGAGGAATGGTTTAAATATAAATTAGAGCGGGGTATTGAATATGTAAAAGACCAAATAGGATAGAATTACTGGCTACAGCCATTCGGTCTCCCTACTTCCAACAATACACCCTTATTAAACACCTTCTTTTAGTGCAGTTATTGTGTTATCGATGACTTGTGCTTGCGAACTGGTTAGTTTACAAAATCACAAGTGCCCCCCCGCACACAGCCGCACAACACTTGCGCTAAAAGCGGACTACTTAATTGGCATTGGTGTATGACTTAAGTTTTTTTTAAAATAACTTTTAAAAGATTCTTTAAACCTTCCGCCGTATCACATTTATAGTACTCCCCTCTCTTGCTGTTTAAATTAATCAAAAAATAGTCATCTCTATTTTTTTCTATTTCAATCTTTCCAAGTCCGGTGGTAACTAAAAAACTTTTATTGATGACGTGATAATTTTTACCAATGAACCATTCAATTAGCTTTATGTCTCCCTCGGTAAAATGAGTTAAATGACACCCTTCTTTAACTCTGGTATATTCAGCCGCTACCATTGGCTCAACTAAATCAATATTCATTTTAGTGTTAATAAGAATTTACTTTGAAACGGGATGTTGAATTACGTAAATTCTAAATTTAATCTTCCTTCTTTGCCATAAAATTCAAACCCAATAATTCTAACTTATCCTCAACTGATTCGAATTTTAAATTCCATCGTCTTTCCATAAAATCCAAAAGGCTTAATCCTCTATTTTTTATTTGCTCAGTAGTCCAATCACTTTTATAAGAAACCTCAATTTCGCTATGTGAACCATCGCAATACCCTTGCCGAATTTTTTTATCTTTTTCGAACTTTGGTGATTTCTTACTTTCAAAACAATCATTTTGAAGGCTGGAATTTATACTTCTTGATAGTGGAAGTAAATTACCTAATGTCCCCTGAAATTTAACAACATCATTTTTTTTTAACGCCTTTTAATACATCTTTCCAGCATTTTTTATCAGGTGTTTGTGGTAAGATATGTTCTATTGAGACCTTATCATTTTCATTTTTTACGAACAAATTCCAATCAATTTTTTGGCTGCCTCTATTTTTCACAAGCTCCATTTCATATTCATACAGAAAATATTTTAACCCATTCCAAGAGTAAAATCCTCCACCTCTTTGAAAATTTTTGTCTATATATTTTTTAAAATATTCATAGTCGAACCATTCATTTTCATTTTCACCACCATAAAATAAAAAGCTTGCCCTTTCGCTAAGAGTTTTAATAATAAAATTTACACTCCATTTGCCTTCTCGTAGTTGCTTTGAAGCCCTGTAATATTCACTATTTCTATAATTAGACAATGCGCCTTTTAAACGGAAGGTAATAAATATAAATCTCTCGATTTCGATAAACAACCGCACCCTATCGGTACCTGTTACATTATTTGATAGAAATGAAGCGGTAACCAATGGTCTAAAATACGCTATACCTATCCGGTTTAATCTATCAATCCATTTCTGCTCATTCGGGGTTAAGTCCGGATTATTTATGGGATTGAAAGTATTATACCAATGCACTGCTGCTGATTTTAAACTAATAATATAGTCCTCAATATCTTTAGGTTTTAATTTACTGTGACTTTGCGCCGGGATAGCAATCACGTCAACGTTGTCCTCTTCCAAATCTTCATTCGTTTCGACCACTTCTTCGAAGGCCTCTAAACTATTGACCGGAATTTCAGATTTACTAAAAATGTTTTTAGGGGTAAATTGCTCTTTTAAAAGAAAGTTAATATAATCATCGCCTTTTTGCCTACTATAAGTAAAGTACATTATCCAGTGAGCAACTAAAAATTCATCATCATTTAAGGGGTGATTTTTATTTCTGCCTAATTGATAATAGACCTCCTTCCATGCGTTATCAATTTTGGCTCTTAAAGACGCTCTATCATCATCTTTCAATTCATTAGCATTGTAAAGAGTAGTCAAGTAGATAAGTCTATTTTTTAATAATTCAAGATTAGAAAGTTTTTTCCCCCGGTTGTTCATTGTCTCAAAAGCAACAAAAACATCAAAGTCATCCTCAATTTCATAGAGGTTATATTTGAAATTCACTGTAAGCTTTTTGAAAATCTCTGCAACCCCTAATTCACCATCAATATCAATGACACCTGTCACCTTTTCAACAAAAAACCTTTTTGCATTTTCAAGATTTAACGTGTAGAAAGTTTCATTTACCGTTCCGGCACTATGCTGGTTAAATATCTTATATCTTAAAAAATCAAAACTTGGGTTATCAGATTCATAGCCAAACTTGTAGGTTTTTATTATGTTGTGTGGTGGTTTATTTATTACCAAAAACGTTTCAGTAATTTCCTTTATTGAATATGAACCTACATATATATCGCTATCACTGATGTCTTTATTACCGACCATTGATTTTACGACTTCTACAATTGCTTGAATAAGAATTATTGAAGTAGTTAGTCGTTGTTGCCCATCTACAACGTAAAAAGCCTTGTAGCCCCTTTCTTTAATTAGCCATTGCTCTTCATTCCATTTTTCTAAATCAGTTACTCCTGCGGGCACACCTTTAACCGTTAAAACACCAGTATAATGCGATTTTGTGTCATTTAAGTTGTATAAATCATCCCAAAAGTCTTTTAACTGATTGTACGTCCAAGCATAACCTCTTTGGTAATCAGGTATGCGATAAAGTGTATTATTGAAAATTTCGTTTAAGGATTTAAGGTTGGCCATTCACATAGAGTTTATACTGGTCGAAACTATAAATAAACCTTTAATTGAGCAATTGTTAAAAAAGAATAAAGCAGTTTGAATCCCCCCGCTATCCGATTTCTTCGATCTACTATACTCCTTGTCTCCAGACTTTGTTCACCTCACTCTCCCTCCTGGTTGATAATATTCACCGCCACGTTATTATCCATAACGTGGTTAATGATGTAGGCGGCCAGGTTAAACCAGGCGTAGCAACCATTAAGCACCCAGGCATCTGAACTTACGATGAGCCGGTTTTCGGCAATTAAAAATTTGTCGGGGGCGTTGTCCAAATAAATATCCCATAAAAAGCCCTGTAGCGCCGCTATTTCATAACAAAGTGTTTTAAGCCGGCCGCTGTTAGATACCGGGGCGTCAAATATCCAGTTCACCCGTTCGGCACCAAGGTCATGCAATGCGTTGCCCAGCATAATGAGCACTTCTTCGGTTTGCCTTACCCGTTTATATGATCCGTGTACCGACGAGATATCGCGGTAACAGCCGTCTAACCCTTTAAAAACATATCCACCCGATAATAAGGATTCCAGTATAATAACAATATTGAAACCATCTACATATACAGTTTTGCCAAGTATCTCGGTAGCTGCTACTTCTTTATTTTTACGGATTTGAATATCATTTGCCGAACAAGCCATGCCCTGCAGCGCCAGGATCTGCCGCTGCCTTAGCCGGTATCTGTTGCCTACCAATGCCAGCGTTGCCCGTGGCGGATAATCTTTACTGAGCAAATAATGCATATCCTGTAAAGCCTGTAACAGCCTTTCAAGCTCTTTTGGCCTGCCAAAAAGCGCTTCATCGTGCGGGTCTTTGCCCCGGTTTCGGCGGGTTTCGGGTTGTGGGTCGCTCATCGTTAAAAACAAAAGTGTATTGCAATATACTTGTTTTGCCAGTTGCTACAATTGCCACGGATGCCCTTCATGCAGGCGCACTATTAATTCTTCTGCTAATCCAAGAGTACTGAACAGTTATTCAGATGTAAAGTTAAGGAAGATATCAGATCCTTCACTATTTCGCGCTCAACGCCTCTCCCTCAAAAACAACACCCTCCCAGCCATGAGCCATAAACTGTCTTATATTTTGATGGTCTGTTGCATCCGGCTTAGCCAATACCGACTGGTAATGTTCGGCAAATAGCCACAGTGTGTCGGCCGCGCTTATGTTGTTCAGTTGGGCGCTGTAAAAAACTTTTGCACTCCCCTGGTTTTGCGTGGCCTGGTTATATGCATCGCCATTTTTAAAGGCAGTTGGCCGGTGATTGTAGTAAGTTTCAATCAAATTTATAACTTCGTTAAACAACAATAATCCTTGTTTGGATGCGGTAATTAACGTAAGTAATTGCTCTTTCATTCAGATTAATTTTTGGCGAAAGTAAAAAGAAAAATCAATTCCCGCTGTTTTTGGCGGCGGGCCCAAACACCTCGGGCTTCACTTCAAATTAATACAAATCGGCTACCGCTAAATTTAGTATTTTTGTTTTCCACTTATTGAAGAATACTAATAAACTTAATAGCCGGCATGCCCAGTTCCGAACTTAAAAAACATCAATTGAACGGCCCGGCCCAGGATGAGCCATTGCTTTCTTTTGGCGAACCAGGATTTGAGTTTATTACCCGGCTGGCTGCACTCACCTGCGGAGTACCCATTGCGCTGGTTTCCCTGTTCGAGGAAAATAACGCATGGACGCATGCTAAAACATTCCCCGAATCATCCGAAATCCTCGGATACTCCGCCTTTTGCGACTATGCGGTAAAAGAACATATGCTGTTTGAAGTGCCCGACACCCAACATGACGAGCGTTTTAAACAAAACCCGTTGGCCACCGGGCGGCGCCCGGTAAAATTTTACGCTGGCCTGCCGTTAATCAATACTGAGGGTAATACCCTGGGCATTTTAAGTGTGCTGGGATATGAACCGGGGCAGCTATCAGAGGTGCAACAGGAATCGCTGCAACTGCTGGCACAGGAGGCAACAACGGTAATAACAGAACGCCGGCAAAAACAGGAGCTTCAAAATTTCGAAAAGCTGTTTAATTTATCGGCCGACCTGATTTGCATCGCCGGAACAGATGGATATTTTAAAAGGATTAACCCTGCGTTTGAATCAACTTTTGGATGGGATGATGCCTACATTTTGGCTACCCCCTACCTGGAACTGGTGCACCCCGACGACCTGAAAGCCGCCGAAGAGGAAGTGACCGGGATGGTATCGGATAAAAAAGTACGGCAGGTAACCTACCGTACCAAAACTAAATCGGGCATATACAAAGCCATCCGCTGGGAAACCACGCCCGATCCAAATACCAGCAACCTGTTTTGCATAGGGCGCGATGTAACCGACGAGAAATTAAAGGAACAGCAACTGGCCATCAGTGAGGAAAGGCTGCGCGTTTTTTTTGAGAACTCGCAAGGGCTCATGTGCACCCATGACCTGTCTGGCCGTTTCCTATCTGTAAATATGGCCGGGGCTTCGCTTTTGGGCTATACCGTTGCAGAAATTTTAACTTTAAGTTTGTTTGATATCGTACCACCCAACCGTCATGCGCAGTTAACCGGGTACTTAAAAGAGATAAGGGAAAAGGGGGGTGCCAGGGGCCAGATGGTTACCCGGCATAAGGATGGCAGCCCCCGCATCTGGATGTTTAACAACATCCTTGAACAACAGGGCGACGAGACCTACGTGATAGGTAATGCCATTGATATTACCGAAAAACACTTCCTGGAAAGGAACCTGGAACGCACCCGGCAAATGCTGGAAGAAACCGGCAAGGTAGCCCGTATTGGCGGCTGGGAATATAATGTGCAGCGGCAAAAAATTGAATGGACAACAGTTACCAAACAGATATATGGCGTGCCGGCGGATTATGAACCTGATTTAAGCGGCATCATCAATTTTTATAAAGCAGGCGAAAGCCGGGATAAAATTTCGGCAGCTGCTAACCTTGCCATGACTGATGGGCCGCCCTGGGACCTGGAGATACAAATTGTAACCCCCGGAGGCGAAGAACTTTGGATAAGGAGTTTAGGCCAGGCCGAATTTGCAAACGGCGTTTGCCAACGGTTATTTGGTACTATACAGGATATTGAACAGCAAAAAAAAGCGGAGACCGAATTACTGAACGAAAAAGCCATTTTATCGGCCTTTGTTGAACATTCGCCTTCGCCAATTGCCATGGCCGATACGAATATGCGGTTTATAGCGGTGAGCAGGCAATATTTACAGGATTATGGCTTAGGCGACCGAAACATTATCGGCTTAACACCCTATGAAGTATTTGGCCCCGCCAGCGAAACAAACCGGGCAACACACCAAAGGGTTTTAAACGGCGATATAATAAGACGCGAAGAAGTGCTGGTTAAATTGCCGGGCATGGAGGAAGAACAATACCTGAACATTGAGATGCGGCCCTGGTACCGTTTTGACGGCACTATAGGTGGCATCATGACCTCGTCCGAGATTATCACCTCCATTGTAAAACAACGGGACGAACTACAGGGCGCCAAACAACTGGCAGACCAGGCCAGTATTGCCAAATCGGAATTTCTGGCCAACATGAGCCATGAAATCCGGACGCCATTAAATGGCGTTATCGGATTTACCGACCTTGTTTTAAAAACTAAACTAAACGAAACCCAGCACCAGTATCTTTCCATCKTCAATCAATCGGCCAATGCCTTATTAAGCATTATCAATGATATCCTGGATTTTTCAAAAATAGAAGCAGGAAAACTGGAGCTTGACATCGAAAAATGCGACTTATACGATATCGGCTCTCAATCAACAGACATTATCACCTACCAGGTTCAGAAAAAAGGGCTGGAAATGCTCCTGAACATCCCTTATGATTTGCCAAGGTTTATTTGGGTGGATGCCGTGCGGCTAAAACAAATCCTGATAAACCTGCTCAGCAACGCTACCAAGTTTACCGCAGCTGGCGAGATTGAGTTAAAAATAGAAGAAATTACGCCGTCATCGCCGGTCCCCGGCACCATGTTCCGCTTTAGCGTGCGGGACACCGGCATCGGGATAAAACCCGAAAAACAGGACAAAATATTTGAGGCCTTTTCGCAGGAAGATGGATCGACCACCAAAAAATATGGCGGCACCGGCCTGGGCCTTACCATTTCCAATAAACTGCTGGGGTTAATGGATAGCAAACTACAACTGGAAAGCTGGCCTGGCAAAGGCAGCACCTTTTACTTTGATATCCAATTGCGGGCAGAACAGGGCGAGCCCATTAGCTGGGAAAATATCGGCATGGTAAAAAAGGTGCTTGTTGTTGACGATAACGACAACAACCGGCTAATTATAAAGCAAATGTTGTTGTTACGGCAAATTGCAAGCACCGAGGCAAAAAACGGTTTCGAAGCTTTGCAATTGCTGGCCGCTGGTCAACATTATGATGTGATTGTGATTGACTACCACATGCCATATATGGATGGGCTGGAAACGATTAAAAAGATCAGGGAAAGCTTTAACGATGCTGCAACCGACCAGCCTATTATTTTATTACACAGCTCATCTGACGATGAAAAGGTGATCAGGTCATGCGAAGAATTGAAGGTGAACCACCGGATGGTGAAACCCATCAAAACCGAGGATATATACAACGCCTTATCCCGTTTGCATCAGAAAACTACTACTGAAACTAAGTCCGATGACGCCGCTACATTTGTTGCAGAAATAACGGGCAACCTAACCATCCTGGTTGCCGAGGATAACGCGGTGAATATGTTGCTGGCCAAAACTATCATCCGCCGGATTGCCCCGAATGCCCTGATCCAGGAAGCGGGTAATGGCCTGGAGGCCCTTGCCAGTTGCCGGCTAAACTGGCCCGATTTGATTTTAATGGATATCCAGATGCCCGAGATGAATGGGTACGAAGCCACCCGGCAAATCCGTGCCATGCAGCAGGGCCGCCAAATACCTATTATTGCCTTAACGGCAGGCAATGTAAAAAGCGAAAGGGAAAAATGCCTGGAAGCCGGGATGGATGACTTTATTGTTAAACCGGTGATTGAAGAAACCATATTGGCTGTGTTTCAAAAATGGCTAAGCTCCTTCGGCTCTTCCGAAACGCCCGAACCAGCTCTGGATTTACCGGTTAGCACGCCTGTACACTTTGATGTACAACACGTAAAGAGCTATTTTGGTGATGACGATGAGATTTTAAAGGAATTACTTAGCCTGACAAAAGTTGAGTTGACAGATTCAATTTCAGTACTACAATTGGATTTAAAAGCCGCTGATTTGAAACAATTAAATTTACATGGCCATAAGTTATACGGCACCGCGGTAACAGCCGGCTTAAACCACCTGGCCAAACTGGCCAGGGAACTGGAGCATATACCTGTTTTTATAGCGGAGAACATACACACCCTTGTAAACGAAATTGAGGAGGAGATTAAGCTGATTATTGGCTTATTGGAAAAGGAAATAATCAGCTAACTACGAACTCAATTGTACCTCCCAATAAGATGTTGTAGTCCGCATTTTACCGGCTGTCTACTATTTTAAACCATTATTTGATACCTTTTAATTTATTGCTTTAATTATATTTTGCAAATTACGTAATTAGTTACGTAATTTGTTTTAATGGAAAATTCATTCTTCAATTCAGTTGGAAAAGCGGGCATTGGCAGCAGGCTGCGGATGCTCCAGGAAAAGATCACAGACGATGCTGCAAACATTTACCGGATGTTTGGAATTGACATGCAGCCCAAGTGGTTCCCTGTTTTTTATACCTTATCTCAGGGAAACTTCACCATAACCGAAATAGCCCAGCATATTGGGCACTCCCACCCTTCTGTTAGCAAAATTGTATCCGAAATGGTAAAGAAGGGACTGGTAACCGAAGGTAAAGACGCCAATGACGGCCGCAGGAATGTACTGTCGTTATCTGACAAGGGAAAACAGGTTAATGATAAACTGCAGTACCAGTTGGTTGATGTTAAAAACGCGGTAGAAAACATTTTGGATAATACCCGGCACAACCTGTGGGAAGCCATCGGCGAGTGGGAATTTATGCTCGAACAAAAATCGCTGTTAAAGAGGGTTCAGGACGAGAAAAAATTAAGAGAGGGCCGCGACGTTACCATTGTGCCTTTTGAAGAGCAATATAGTAAGGCATTCCGCGAACTTAACGTGGAGTGGATAAGCACCTACTTTAAAATGGAAGAAAAGGACTATCAATCGCTCGACCATCCGCAGGAATACATTTTAAACAAAGGCGGCGAAATACTGGTTGCCCTGTACAAAGGCGAACCCGTGGGCGTGTGTGCATTGCTTAAAATGGACGATCCCGAATATGATTATGAATTGGCAAAAATGGCTGTTTCGCCCAAAGCACACGGCAAAGGCATAGGTTGGCTGTTGGGCAAGGCCATTGCCGAACGCGCCAAAGCCCGGGGTGGCAACACACTGTACCTGGAAAGTAATACCATGCTTAAACAAGCCATCAGCCTGTATCAAAAGTTAGGGTTTAAAAAAGTGGTAGGCCGGTTTACCCCTTACGAGCGTTGCAATATCCAGATGGAATTGCAGCTGAATAACTAATGATGATAATCTGTTAAAACTATACAAACAAAACGTGCAAATAAAACGTTATGGAATCAGTATCTGAGCAAACTATAAAGGTTGATACAAACATATACATTATAGGCAATGGCGTTATTGCCAAGGCTTTGGCCGTGGCCCTAACCCTAAAGGAAAAACAGGTTACCATCCTGCGCGGTAGTGTTGATGATCAGCCGACCAGCCGCGAATTGCTGGAGATAGAAACGGATAATAATACCCTGCAGGCCGAAGTAACCATCAGCACCTTAAATAATTATACGCAGCTTGATGGGCTTATTTTGTTAACCAACAAATCATTCGGCAACCAGGAACTGGCCGAAAAGCTCAAATTCAAAGCAAAGCATTCACCCATTGTATTCCTTCAAAACGGCCTTCATATTGAAGATAGTTTTATCGGCGCGGGCTTTACCGAATTATACCGGTGTGTACTATTTGTAACCAGCCAATCGGTATCAACTAATAAAGTAAGGTTCAGGCCGGTTGCATCATCGCCCATAGGCGTTATTAAAAGTTCATTTGATAGCCTGGATAGTATTGTTGATGAACTGAATACCGGTGTATTTTCATTTAGGCCCGAGGTAAACATCCAAACGGTGATCTGGAAAAAAGCAATCAGCAACTGTGTGTTTAATTCGATATGCCCACTACTCGAGATTGATAATGGGGTATTTCACCGCAATGAAGCAGCCTTGCAGATAGCCAAAACAGTAATTGCTGAATGCGTTGCGGTAGCCAACCAGAACAACATCCGGCTAACAGAGCACGACGTACTTGAAAATGTACTGACAATCAGTAAAATGTCCGACGGGCAAAAAATATCTACCTACCAGGATATACTTAACAAACGGGAAACGGAGATTGAAACGTTAAATTTTGCAGTAGCCAAAGTAGCCCAGCTGTCTGGCAACATTAAAGTTCCGGTTACCGCTTTATTAGGCGAAATGACAAAACTTAAGTCGGAGCTGTTCAGGATGTAGGGCTTGTCTTATCAACCGGCAAATAGCTAATATTGCAGTTGGTTTGAATTTCATAAATTAGTCAATAGCTTTACATCATGAGCAAAACTAAAATTACAACCCAGCCCTTTAGTGATTTTATCCCCGCTTTAAAAATAACCGACCAGTTTACCGTGTATGAACGTAAGGAATTTGCGCGCAAAACGGTGCCGTATAACCGCAGGGACTTTTATAAAGTATCGCTCACGCTAAGTACCGGCACGTTGTACTATGCAGACAAAGCGGTTAGCATAGACAGGCCTGCCTTAATATTTTCTAACCCGAGGGTGCCTTATGCCTGGGAAGGGATTTGTGAATCGCAGGAAGGCTTCTTTTGTTTATTTAGCGAAGATTTTTTAAAAGGGAATAACCGCGATTTAAACCTGCAGGATACGCCGCTGTTTAAAATTGGTAGCGACCCGGTTTTCTTTGTCGACTCTGCACAGCTCATTTATATCAGCGGGATATTTCAAAATATGCTCCGGGAGTTCGAATCAGACTATATGTATAAATTAGACCTGTTACGCAACCACCTGAATTTGTTACTGCACGAGGCCCTTAAAATGCAGCCATCGGTTAATTATTTTAAGCCGCAAAATGCATTGGTGCGCGTCGCCTCTCTTTTTTTGGAATTATTGGAGCGGCAATTCCCTGTTGATACTCCCCAGTACCAGTTAAAATTGCGTACCGCGAATGATTACGCGCTGCATTTATCCGTACACGTTAATTACCTGAACCGTGCTGTAAAAGAAGTAACGGGCAAAACAACAACAGAGCATTTAACAGAGCGGATGGTGATGGAAGCCAAAGCGCTGTTGCTGCATACCGACTGGAACATTAATGATATTGCTTACAGCCTGGGTTACGAGTACCCTACTTATTTCAATAATTTTTTCAAAAAGCAAACCGGGGTAACGCCAAGTTCGATGAGGCAGCCAAATTTGGTTTGAATTTCTTAGTTTTCGGTTTGATAACCTTTAACACTCACCCTTAATAAGCGGCGACCTTTGTATGATCAAAACAAAAAATAATGGATCATATTAAAGGAAAAGTAATTGTAATTACCGGTGCAAGCAGCGGCATAGGGCATGCAACCGCCAAGTTGCTTGCCCAAAAAGGCGCCATTGTTGTACTTGGCGCACGCAGCCTTGATAAACTTGAGCAACTGGCCAGCCAAATAAAAGCCGAAGGAGGCCAGGCCATGTATGCAGCCATCGATGTAACCCAACGGCAACACCTGGAAAAACTTATAGCACTGGCACTTGCCACCTACGGCAAGCTGGATGTGCTTATAAATAATGCTGGTATAGCGCCCATCTCCCTGATGGATGAATTACAGGTTGAGGATTGGGATATGATGATAGACGTTAATATTAAAGGCGTGTTATACGGTATAGCAGCGGCGCTACCTGTTTTTCGCAAACAGGGCTTTGGCCATATTATTAATACAGCCTCGACAGCCGCACTAAAAGTTACGCCTGCGGCGGCTGTTTACTCCGGAACAAAATTTGCCGTGCGCGCCATCTCGGAGGGATTACGCCAGGAAGCCGGCCCCAATTTGCGGGTTACCATAATTACACCGGGCATCATAAAAACCAAACTTGTTGACTCGATAGCCAGCCCCGGCATCAAAGCGCAAATAGCCGAAGCGATGGATAACATCGCCATATCACCGGATGCCATTGCGCGGGCTATGGCCTATGCCATAGAGCAACCTGCCGATGTTGATGTAAGCGAGATAGTGGTGCGCCCCACGGCGCAGGTTTAAGATGTTTATAGCAGCAGTTGAAATTTAAAGCATGTTGTGAAAAGGGTGGTTTTGTAAACCACCCTTTTTTATTACCTTCCATTGTGAAAACTTTATCTAAGCTAAAGCCCCACCTTTATATTACAGGTAGATTACTGATAGTAAATAATAGCTTTTGCTACGCAGGACGAATCGGAGATTGAAAAATAATTGCCTGGGTAGCTTTGATGGACTTCTGTCACGACTTCCGCCCAAATAAATCAAACTATTACCTATCTTCCCTGTTGAAAAGCCGAAGGTTAAGCAATGAAATTTAAACACATCCACTTTATTATCAACCCGGCATCAGGTAAGGAAGAGCCTATACTCACCTACATTAACCAGGTTTTTGACGGCAGTGCCATCAAATGGGACGTATCTGTTACCCAGCGCCACAAAAACCCCGGCGATATTGCAAAAAAACTTATCGGTAAAACTGATTTAATTGTAGTGTATGGCGGCGATGGGTCTGTAACAGACACGGCCGGCGCTTTATACGGAACCGATACACCAATGGCCATTATTCCTGGCGGCACGGCCAACGTTATGGCAAAACAGCTGCAAATTCCGTTGGATAGCATTTCTGCTCTTGAACTCATAAAAAGCCACCACACATTAAAAGCCGTTGATATGGGCCTGGTAAACGGCCATCCTTTTTTATTAAGGGTTAACCTGGGTATCATGGCCGATATGATTTTACAGGCAGACCGCGGGCTGAAGGATACCATTGGCCAGCTGGCCTACGGTTATACTGCTATTAAAACCATGGTAAACGCCACCCCGGTAAAATACAAGCTGAAGATAGACGGCAAGGAGATAGACGAAACGGCCGTTTCGCTCACGATAACCAATTCGGGCAATATTGGCATTGCCGGCTTAGATATGCTGCCCGGCATCAGCATAACAGATGGTTTGCTGGACGTAATACTGATGGGCGATAACGATTTAACCTCGGTATTAAAAATTGCGGGCAACACCTTACTGCAAAACCAAACCGAGGCCTTAAAGCATTGGCGGTGCAAAAATATAGTTATACAAATGGATGCCGAACAGGCTTTTATCCGTGATGATTGCGAACAAAAGGCGAAAAAGTTAACCATTAAAGTTGTACCGGCAGCTATCAATATATTAGTGCCGCGTTAAAAACAACAAAACAATATGCTTGCAAAAATTAAAAGTATTTTAAAAGTGGTTTATTTATCGGCCCAAATGGCTTATGATAATGCTTACCGCATAATAACCGGCCTTCCTCAACTTAAGCGCTGCCAGATAACCGCCAACCTGTACTTAGGCAGCCAATATAATTTGGTGGGTTTGCGCAAACTGAAATCTTTAGGCGTTACAGCAATTATAAATATGCGGATGCATTCCATTTATAGCGGCGCACAATACAAAGGCTTCCATTACCTGCATTTGCCCACGCCCGACAATACCCCACCGCCGCTGGATGTATTAAAGGAAGGGGCCAACTTTGCCGATGCAGCCGTAAAAAGCGGCGGCAAGGTATACATCCATTGCCGGCAGGGCCTTGGCCGCGGCCCAACCATGACTATTGCCTACTTGCTTAAAACAGGTTTAACTTTTGACGATGCCCTTGCAATGGTAAAAAAAGTGCGCACATTTATTAACCCGCGCAAAAGCCAGGTTGAAGTATTGAAACAACTGGAACAATTTTACCAGGAGCACCCGGCAGAACAAAGCATTATTTAGATATCACAGCCCCGGGGAGACCGTCGAGGTACGAAGCAATCTCCCACTATGCTTCATGTTTGTGAGTTTCGAAATTACCTTGTAGAAGCTACCGCATCGGCCCGCTCATGGCCGCGGGAGGCCTAGTCCTTTTTGTCTTGAAACAAAAAGTACCAAAAAATTCAAGTCAGCAGAAATGCTTCTTTGCCGCACGGGCCTTTGCCCTGCAAAACGGCCAAAACCTGGCTGGGATTATTTTGCCCCAGTGCATTTAGCCCCACTCTGCAAAAACTCCCTATGCCCTGCCTTCGCACAACCCCGCATCGTTTTGTCCGTTTTCGCCCGAAGCTGTTCTGCTGACAATTTGGGGAAGACGAAAGCTTTTACAAAAAAGCAGCCTTGACAGTCAATAACTTTAAAATAAACAATTGACAATCAGATATCTATAACCACACTCTCAGAACTCAAGACTCCCGACTCAAAACTATCTTTACCTATCAGCATTAATAACGATTTTCTTTTCTTTTAACCCTGCCGATGTAGCGGTTAAGATGATTGGCCCTGTATGGCTTCCGTCTGATTGGATGATAACCTGGGCCAGGCCGTTAAACAGCTTTCTTTTCCAGCCTGCCGCAGGGGCTTTAAACTGAATTACGCCGGGGTCCTGGTTTGGGTTATCCCAGGGGTGTAGTTTTTTGATGGGCAAGGCAACAACAACTATGCTATTTTTTCCCGGCTTTAAAAAGGCTTTGCTGATGTTAAACACATCCTGGTCTTTATGATAATCAACATTGGCAGCCAGCAAGTGACCATTAAAATATACCGATTGCTTGCGGCCGATACTTTTATAAAAAAAGGTGAGCGGGCTTCGCGTTAAATCATCGGTTAAATTAATACTGCCGCGATAAACCCAAGCTTTTATGCTGGTATCGCTAATATTGGTAAACGCCTTTTTCCATCCGCTATCATCAAAGGTTTCGGCTGTTTCAATTTTGCGGATGGTATCGGGAACCGGCAACTCTTTCAAGGCTTCGATAGGCATATTTACTATCGTTTCCAGGTACTTATCAGGCTCAAGCGAGGTTGGGTTGCCGTTGCCTACCCCTATAATTCTGCCGGGCCCTTCAATTTTAAAACTTACTTCATTATTGGCATCGGGTACCGCTAATCCTTTTTTATCAAGCAGGCTAACCTTAATTACAGCTACATCCTGCGCATCGGCTTTCAGGGTATTTTTATGGGCTTCAAGGGCGATGGCTTGCGGGGTGCCGGTAGTTTGTACGGTTTCGGTTAATACCTGTTTGCCGCCGGTATAGCCGATGGCCTTTAGCGTTCCGGAGCTGTACGGAACCGTCCATTCCAGGTGCCCGTTTTTGGACATGGCTTTTTTGCCCTGGGTTTTGCCGTTTAAAAATAGTTCCACTTCATCGCAGTTGCTGTAGGCCCAAACGTTTATGGACTGGCCCTCTTTACCTTTCCAGTTCCAGTGCGGCAGCAGGTGCAGCATCGGCTTGTTGCCCCACCAGGCCTGCAGGTACCAGGCATCATCCTTAGCAAAGCCGCACTGATCGAGCATCCCAAAGTACGACCCTATTGATGGCCATCCATAAGGTGTAGGTTCGCCCCGGTAATCAAATCCCGTCCAGATAAACATACCTGCTAAAAATGGCCGTTTGGCATAGTATTGCCAGCCCTCTTCAATGCTATAAGCATTGGGCCTTGGCTTGGCATCGTAAGCAGATTTATAATGGAGCGAATCGTTGGTGAAGTAAACCCCACGGGTAGCAAAGGTCGATCCTTCCTCGGTGCCCCAGCCCTTTTGCTGCGGGAATTTCTGGTGTTGCGCGTCGGGATTTTCCTGTGCTATGTAGTTAAAGCCTATTAAGTCCATCACACCCGATAAACCCTGCCCCCAACCACCACTAAATGCCGCGGTAACCGCACGGGTGGTATCCAGGCTTTTTACAAAGCCCTGCATGGTGGTCGCAATTCGTGCGCCTGTCTCCGAGTTTTCTATTCCCCACTCCTCGTTACCTACCGACCAACTGATCACGCTTGGATGGTTGCGATCGCGGTCAATCATTTTTTTCAGGCTACCCAGGTGGTATTCATCAATGCCCATCAAGCGATTTTCGTCAATCACCAGCATGCCCAAACTATCGCAGGCATCCAGCAATTGGGGCGTAGGCGGGTTATGCGAACAGCGATAAGCGTTACTACCCATCTCCTTTAAACGGGCAATTCTATAGTACTGCAGTTCGTCGGGTATAGCTGTACCCACTCCGGCATGCTCCTGGTGGTTATTGGTGCCTTTTATTTCCAGCCGTTTATCGTTCAGGTAAAAGCCGGTGTTGGCATCAAAACGCAGGGTACGTATGCCAAAGCGCGTTACATATTCATCAACAGGCACATTATTTATCAAAATGGTGGTAACCAAACGGTGCAGGTACGGCGTATCAACCGACCATAATTTAGGGTGCGCTATTTCCAGTTGGCTGCTATACTCTCCCGTTTTAAAAGGTTGCAAGGTATGGCCGTCAGTTTGTTTGGTAGCCAGCAAACGGCCTTGGCGATCATATACTTTTTGTACAATGGCAAAATTATCGGCCCCGGTATCGTAATTACTTACATCGGTTTTAACTGTTAACTGTGCCTTACCAATCCCAACAGTGCTGCTCACAAATGTGCCGTTGGCAGCAATATGCAGCGGCGATGTTTTATTGAGCCATACATGCCTGTAAATACCCGCACCTTCATAAAACCAGCCTTCTTCCATGGTGGCATCTACCCTTACAGCGATGGTATTATCGCCGCCGTAGTTTAAAAGCTGCGTAATGTCATATTCAAAACCATTATAGCCGCTTAGCTCGGTACCCAGGTAATGCCCGTTTACCCAAACGGTAGAGTTGCGAAAAACGCCATCAAATGCAATGGTGATATGGCGGCCGTAATCCTGCTGTGGTATAGTAAACTTTTTACGATACCAGCCTACGCTGCTTTCCGGGAAATTGCGGCCCAAGGCTTTAAAACCGTGACTAAAACTGGCCCTTTCGCTAAAACCAAGTTCGGCAGCCCAATCGTGCGGCAAATCAAGCTTGCGCCAGGGCCTGTCGTCAAAATCAGCGGCGGCGGCGCCATCGCCGTAGCCTGCTTTGGCAAAATAAGAGAAATAGCTGGTGCCGTTGTTAAAATCTTTGGCGGCATCAAAAGGGTGGCCATAAGCAAACCGCCAGCCTGTATCTATACAAATATGCGCCCTCGATTTTTGCCCGGCGCCAGCCGTTTGTGCTGACACAATTAAAGGACAAATAGATAACAACAGCAAAAGGCGCAACGTTTTCATATATATTGGATAAGCACTGATTTTTTGAATTGGGATTTATAATTTGCCCCTAAAAATAAGTGTTAAAAACACAGCTATCTTAAAAAATGTGCCTCGTTGAAACTATCTGAGCACATTTTGGTAAAATAGTATCGAAACAGGGAGAAGCTAAAAGCAAAATACCTAAGGCTTAAAGCTAACACATTAATTTACTGTGAAGCGCAGTGGGTTAAAGTTGATGAATGCTGTAAACCGGCGGCTTGGCCGTGTTTCGTTTTATGATATCGCGTGCCTCAAGATCCAGCTTCACGGTTTCGCCGTACCAGTGGGCGTTGCCGGCGAAGGTGGCATGCACCTTATCGTGAAGGGCCTGCATGAGCTGGGTATGGGTGAGGCTTTGCTCCTGCAAAATTTGCAGTATGGCCGCTTTGATCACTTCATACTTTTCGGCCGAGATAATTTTGTTTTGTTTTTCCTTATCGGGATGTAAGGTTTGTATCCTGGCTTCTGTCATATTATTTGGCGATGTGATGGTTGCTAGGCTATAAATTCCCCGGCGACTTAAAGTTAAAAAAATACAGAATTAACCTTTAGTTCCCCCGCATAAACTATTTGGTTAAAGGTAAACTGAAATGTTGTCAGGTATCCAAAATTGCACAATCGGCTATCAATAAGCACACTGTATTTCATAATCCAACATAAAACTTATATTTGACTACAGCACCGTACTTATAACCTTAAAACCATGAAACAAAAAAATACTTTTTATTTAACAATCGCCTTTGTTATCGGGTTACTTGCAGGGCTGACGCATTAGAAATTTTTATTAGCGATAAGCGTTAACAGAAATTTATGGTTCCAACCAGCCATTTTTCGTTTGGCCTTCAGGCTGGCCTTGCTGGTTTTATCAGCTTTCAGAATATTTAAGGCTATTTTTCTGACGACTGCCAGGTTTTGAGCGGCCTGCCTGTTGCGTGTGGTATTGTAGTC